>CAIQCM010000028.1 GCA_903870305.1 uncultured bacterium | reverse complement strand
CAGGACATGCCTTTCTTGGGCGACGGCACGCCGGCCGACGTCATTCTTTCCCCGCTGGGCGTTGTCTCCCGCATGAACCTCGGACAAATTTTGGAAACCCACTTGGGTCTTGCGGAGAACGCGCTTGGCTATCATGTCGCGTCGGCCGTGTTGGACGGCGTTTCCGAGGACCACATTAAGGAAGAGCTTGAAAAAGCCGGCTTCCCCAGAGACGGGCAGATCCAACTCTACGACGGCCGCACCGGCGACGCATACGACAACAAGGCCACCGTCGGTTACAAATATATCTTAAAGCTGAACCACATGGTGGAAGACAAGATCCACCAGCGCTCGATCGGTCCGTACTCGCTCATCACCCAGCAGCCCTTGGGCGGCAAGGCGCAGTTCGGCGGCCAGCGCTTCGGCGAAATGGAAGTGTGGGCGCTTGAAGCATACGGCGCCGCGCACACGCTCCAGGAGATCCTCACGATCAAGTCCGACGATGTCACCGGCCGCTCCAAAGCGTACGAATCGATCATCAAGGGCGAGCCGATCAAAAAATTAAATGTTCCCGAATCGTTCAACGTGCTCATCCGCGAGCTTAAGGGCTTGGCGCTCGACGTTGAACTCTTGAAGGACGGCGAGCGTGTCGATCGCTCGACCAAAGAGTCACAGGATGACAAGGATGAGAGGGCGCGTTCCAATTCTTAATCCTTGCCACATACCACAAACTTATGACTCCTTTTGAAACACGAGACCAACTCAAAATAGCCGACTTCGACTCCATCCGCTTGCGCTTGGCCTCCCCCGAGGTCATCCGCGAATGGTCGCATGGCGAAGTGACCAAGCCCGAGACGATCAACTACCGCACGCAAAAGCCGGAAAAGAGCGGACTCTTTGCCGAAGAAATTTTCGGGCCGTCCAAGGATTGGGAATGCTACTGCGGCAAATACAAAAAGATCCGCTATAAGGGGATCGTCTGCGACAAGTGCGGCGTCGAGGTTACTTCGTCGCTCGTGCGCCGCGAACGCATGGGGCACATTGAGCTCGCCTCGCCCGTCACCCACATTTGGTACTTGCGCGGCGTGCCGTCGAAGATCGGACTCGTCTTGGACATCTCGGTCATGAACCTCGAAAAGGTCATCTACTTTGCGTCCTTCATTGTCACCAAGGTTGATGAAAAAATGAAGGCCGAAACGCTTGAGCAGATCAAGAACGAATACAAGGGCAAAAAGAAGCAGCTCGAGAACGAGTACGAACAGGCCGCCAAGCGCTTGCAAGAACAGGGCGGGGATAAGGTCGCGACGCGTCTCGAACAGGCGGCCAAGGTGCGCGACCAGAAAATGGCCGAGCTTGATGAGGACTTTAAGATGGCCGAGACCGACCTGCGCGAACTTGTGCCGCTTAAAATAATCCCCGAGAACACTTATCATGATTGGTCGCTCAAGTACGGCCATCTCTTTGAGGCGGGGATCGGCGCCGAAGCGATCAGAAATCTGCTCAAAAAGATCGACCTCGACAAGACCTCGGAAGCGCTGAAGATCGAAATTGCCGAATCGACCGGCGCTAAGGTTGAACGCATGATCCGCCGCGCCAAATTGCTGCACTCCTTTAAGGTCAACAAGATCCGTCCCGAATGGATGGTCATGGTCAACATGCCGGTCATCCCGCCGGATCTGCGCCCCATGGTGCCGTTGGACGGCGGCCGTTTTGCCACCTCCGACCTTAACGACCTCTACCGCCGCGTCATCAATCGCAACAACCGCTTAAAGCGCTTGGTCGAACTTAACGCGCCCGAGGTCATCACCCGTAACGAAAAGCGCATGTTGCAGGAAGCGGTCGACGCTTTCATCGACAACTCGGCGCGCCAGACCAAAACCGTGGTCGCCTCGAGTGGCCGCAAACGCCAGCTCAAGTCCTTGGCCGATGTTTTGAAAGGCAAACAAGGACGCTTCCGCCAGAACTTGCTTGGAAAGCGCATCGACTATTCCGGCCGCTCGGTCATCGTCGTTGGGCCCACCCTTCTCATGCACCAGTGCGGTCTTCCCAAGCGCATGGCTCTTGAACTCTTCAAGCCATTCGTCATCTCCAAACTCATTAATCGCGGCTTTGTCCACAACATCCGCTCGGCCAATCGCTTTATTGAAGCGAGCCACACCGAGGTCTGGGATATTTTGGAAGAAGTCACCAAGGATTCTTTGGTGCTTCTTAACCGCGCGCCGACCTTGCACCGCTTGGGCATTCAGGCCTTTCAGCCGGTCCTTATCGAAGGCAAGGCCATTAAAATTCATCCGCTCGTCTGTACCGCTTTTAACGCCGACTTCGACGGCGACCAAATGGCCGTGCACGTGCCGCTCACCGAAGAAGCCAAGGAAGAAGCGCGCACGCTCATGCTCTCCACCAAGAACCTGCTTAAACCCGCGCACGGCAATCCGGTCTGCACCCCCAACCGCGACATTGTCTGGGGCTGCTACTACATGACCGCCGGTAACCCGAAGCCGGAACACATGATGGCTTTTGGTTCGGCCGCCGAAGCGATCCAGGCCTATGAAATGGGCAAGATCAAACTGCAGGACATTTGCAAGATCCGCTTAAAGCACAGCCGCGTGACCGAGATCGTTGAAACCACGGTTGGCCGCGTTATCTTGAACGCCATTTTCCCCGAGTCGGTGGGCTTTGTTAACGATCACTTGGACGGCAAGAAGATCGGCGAAATAATTCGCCGCACGATTGTCACCGACGGACTCGAGCGCACGACCGTGCTGTTGGATGACCTAAAAGCCACCGGCTTCAAGTACATCACCAAGTCCGGTTTCTCCTGGGGCATGGATTATTTGCCGACCTTGGTGGGGAAGACCGAGCTTATTGCCGCGGGCGACAAGCGCATTGAAGAGATCGAAGAGCAGTTCAACGACGGCTTGCTCACCTCTTCGGAGCGCCACAACAAAATTGTCGAGGTCTGGATGGACTGCAAAGACAAGATCGTGAAACTTTCCAAGGAACAGATGAACAAGTCCGGCCCGGTGTTCTCGATGGTCGAGTCCGGCGCCCGCGGTTCGTGGTCCCAGCTTACCCAAATGGTCGGCATGAAGGGCCCGGTGTCCAACCCGTCCGGCGACATCATCGAACTCCCCGTTAAGAAGTCCTTCAAAGAAGGTATCGACGTGCTTGAATATTTCATCAGTACCCACGGTTCAAGAAAAGGTTTGGCCGACACGGCGCTTCGTACCGCGAACGCCGGCTACCTCACCCGCCGCCTTGTCGACGTGGCGCAGGACACCATTGTCAGGATCGAAGATTGCGGCGAGGACGAAGGCGTGCTCATCACCTCCAAAGAGGCCGACAAAATGGGACAGACCTTTGCCGCGCGCCTCGTCACTCGCACCGCCGCTGCCGATATCGAGAACCCCAAAACAGGAAAAGCCATTGTGGCGAAGAATGATTATATTACCGACGAACTTTCCAAAGAGATCGTCAAGGCGGGTGTAGTGGAAGCGCGCATTCGCACGGTCCTCACCTGCCGCATGCCGAAAGGTGTTTGTCAGAAATGCTACGGCTTGGACATGGCCTCGAATGCGCCGGTCAAGTTTGGCACCGCGGTCGGCATCATCGCCGCGCAATCGATCGGCGAGCCCGGCACTCAGCTCACCATGCGTACCTTCCACTCGGGCGGCGTGGCCGGCTCCGACATTACGCAAGGTCTTCCCCGCGTTGAAGAATTATTTGAAGCGCGCGCACCCAAGCGTGCCGCCATCATCACCGATGTGGCGGGCGCCGTTACGGTCGAAGAGATCGAGCGCAAAATGATCGAAGCTCAGAGCGGCAAAAAGATCATGGAAACCTTCCCCGGACAAAAGGTCGTCCGCGTCGCGTTCCGCGAGAACGAGACCGAAACGATCAAGGCAGGGAAAGGCGACAAGATCGAAGTTAAAGACAAGGCGAACGTCCCGCCGGGAGCTGTCATTGTCACCAAAAAGAGCGGCGTCCAGCTTACCTCCGAGAAAGGCGGCATCGTCGAAGTTGGCGAAAAGACCGTCAAGCTGGTTCGCGAAATTGAAGCGATCAAAGAATACATCATCCCGCCGGGTTACGTGCTGTTCGTGAAGAGCGGCGACAAGGTGGCGGCCGGCGATCAGCTGACCGAAGGCGACCTCGACCTCCACGAACTATTCAACTACAAAGGCCGCGAAGCGGTTCAGCGCTACTTGTTGAACGAGATCCAATCGATCTACACCTCGCAAGGACAACGCTTGAATGACAAACACATCGAGACGATCATCCGCCAGATGTTCGGCCGCATCACGGTAACCGAAAGCGGCGACACCGATCTTCTCCCGGGCGAAGTCGTTGAGCGCGCCGAATTCGACGACGCCAACAACGCCGTCAAAAAAGCCAAAGGAAAGATCGCCGAAGGTATCGTCATGTTCATGGGCATCACCAAAATCTCGCTTTCTACCCGTTCCTGGCTCTCAGCCGCCTCTTTCCAAGAGACCGCCAAGGTCCTGATCAACGCCTCGTTAACCGGCAAGCTCGACCCGCTCGAGGGGCTTAAGGAAAACGTCATCATCGGCCGCCTCATTCCGGCAGGAACCGGCTACAACGTGCCAAGGTAGTTGAAAAACATAGCACATCGTCATTGCGAGGAGGCCGAAGCCGACGCGGCAATCCCATGAACACAGCAACGACGATGATATTTCGACCAGCTTCGCCATAAATATTATTCGAGCGAGGCCGAAGCCGAGTCGAGAATTACCAAAAATAAAAACTCAAAAACTCCCTCAGTAAAACGGGGGAGTTTTTGGTACGTATTCGTCATTCCCGCAAAGGCGGGAATCCAATCTCGCTTGGGCGTCCATCTTGCCGTCCATGGTACCGTATGGAATAAGGGGGGCATGACCCTTTGCCTTGATTTTAGCGGTCATTTTTGCGAAGATGTGGTCATGGATCAAACATCGCCCAACCAGAAAATTTACGCTTTTATTGATAGT
>CAIQCM010000027.1 GCA_903870305.1 uncultured bacterium | reverse complement strand
TTTACATATATATATGAATTACCAGGAAGTTTGGCAAGCGGCCCTTGGAGAGCTTGAACTCACTCTCTCAAAGGCGAATTTTACCACCTGGTTCAAACAAACGGGCTTGCTCGCTCTGGACGAGGGCGCCGCGACAATCGCCGTTCCCAACACTTTTACAAAGACATGGTTTGAAAAAAAGTATCACGCGGCAATTTTGAAAGCGCTTTCGCACGCATCATCCGGAAACGTTAAGAATGTCCTCTACCAGGTCGATGCTCGCCCCATCTCGGCTTCGCCCGTCATGGACGTGAGCCGCCCGATCGATAGTTTCACCGCCACCGCCGCGCCGGCTTCGCAAAAAACGTCATTTTCCCAGGACCCGACCAATGTTTTTGGCATGAACCCGAAATACACCTTTGAATCGTTCATCGTCGGCAAGCAGAATGAGATGGCGAGCGCCGCGGCCAAGGCGATCGTCGACCGCCCGGGACAAATTTACAATCCGCTTTTTCTCTATGGCGGCGTCGGGCTCGGCAAGACGCACCTCATGCAAGCGGTCGGGAACGCGATCATCGCGCGCCTGCCGCAAACCCGCGTTCTTTATTGCACCTGCGAACGTTTTACCAACGACTTTATCCAATCGGTCCGCTCCGGCCGCGCCAAAGAGTTCCGCGACCAATACCGCAATGTCGACCTCCTCATGATCGACGACATTCAGTTCATTGCCGGAAAAAAAGAAACCCAAGAGGAGTTTTTCAACACCTTTAACCACCTGCACCAGACCAACAAACAGATCATTTTGACCTCCGACCGTCCGCCCAAGGCCATTTTGGCCGAGGAACGCCTGCTTTCGCGCCTTGAATGGGGACTCACCTCCGACATTGGCCAGCCGGACTTTGAAACACGCATCGCCATTTTGGAAGCAAAATGCAAAGAGAAGAACTTCCCCATTGATCGCGAAATTTTGAACGCCGTGGCCACGACAGTCACCTCGAACATCCGCGAACTTGAGGGCGCACTTATTAAGATCATGGCCAATTGCCAGCTGCGGAACATCAAGCCAAGCGTTGAATTCGTTAAACAGATCCTGCAATCATTCTCGTCCTCGGCCGGCAAGCGTTCGACCACGCCAAAACAGGTTTTGGCCATTGTCGCCGAGTATTTCGATGTACCAATGGCCGAGCTTTTGGGCGCCTCGCGCGAAAAACGCCTGGCCCACCCGCGCCAAGTGGCCATGTACATTCTTCGCCAAGAACTAAAGGTCTCGTACCCGGCAATCGGCGTCGAGGTCGGCGGCCGCGACCACACCACCGCCATGCACGCCTTTGACAAGGTGAGTCATAACAAAGACGAGGACCTGAAGTTGAAACAAGATCTTGAGGTGTTGAAAGAAAAAATATATTCACAGACCGCGTAATTTCTGGGGATAGCGCGGGGATAAGCTAGGGGCAGGGCGTTAATAACATGATGGGGTACGCACTGTTTATCCGCAGCCACGACGACCTCTTTTTCTCTCTTCCCCAATTCACCCACCGACCAACACATTCTGTCCACCAAAATTATCGCTTCATTAAGTCGCATCCACTCAATCCACACCCCCTACTACGACCACTATGAAATATATATGTACACAAGAGAACCTGGCGCGCGGATTATCGATCGTTGGTCACTTGGCCAATAAATCGGTGACGCTCCCGATCCTCTCGCATGTGTTAGTGAAGATCGATGGGAAGACGATAAAGTTGCAAACAACGAATTTAGAGTTGGCTGTTTCCTCGATCTTGCGCGGCAAGGTTGATGAGGATGGCGATTTTACCGTTCCCGCCAAATTGTTCGCGGATTTTGTCACCCTACTACCGAACGATCATGTGGAATGTTCAGTGGTTAACGGCGCGCTTGCTATTTCTTGCAAGAATGTAAAAACGCAGATCCGCGGCATTGCCGCGGCCGAGTTCCCGCTTATTCCAACCGTGACGGCGATCACGACGATCTCGGTGAATGTCGAGGTTTTGCGGAATGGATTGCAACAAGTGGTTTTTGCCGCTTCGCCTTCGGAAACGCGACCGGAAATTTCCGGCGTGCTTTTCTCATGGAACGGCGCCGGGACGCTATCACTCGCCGCCACCGACAGCTATCGCCTTTCGGAGCGCCAACTCGCCTCCCAGGGCACGGGAGCGGCCGGGGATGTTATTGTGCCGGCGAAGACGGCGCACGAATTGTTGCGCGTTTTGGGATTGCTTGAAGAGGGTGAGGATACGATCGAAATTTCGATCGGTGAAAACCAGGTGGGTTTTTCTTCGGGCAACACAGTTATTTCTTCGCGCGTGATCGAGGGCCGCTACCCCGACTACAAACAGATCATTCCGGAAAAGACCGAGTCCGAGGTATTGATCGACCGTCTCGCGCTTTCCAGGGCCGCTCGCTCGGCCGGACTCTTTAGCCGCAATGGATTGAATGATGTCCAGCTCCGCGTGAACAAGGCGAACAACATGATCACGGTCGTTGGCCGCGACGCGCAGACCGGCGAACAAACGGTGGACGTGCCATGCGTGGTCAAAGGCGCCGACGCGCTCGTGACGCTCAATTATCGCTACCTGCTTGATGGCTTGAATGCGATCACCCACGAAAAGATCTCGATCGGGCTCTCCGACGGCAACTCCGCCGTCTTGATCCGCCCCGACGACCCCGCCGCCGGCTTCCTCTACATCGTGATGCCAATAAAACAATAAAAACAGCGCCCCTGACCGGGCGCTGTTTTTATTGTTTTAAGAACCAAGAACCAAGAACCAATTTCCAAGCAAAACGACTCCGTTCAAAAGGGGTCTTTTTGTTTTCTTGACGGCTTGGTCAAACTGGTTTAAGTTCATCTCACGTTCTTTTGGGGCGGCTAGCTTAGATGTCGCGTCGGTCCAAAGGGTTAACAAGCCCTAGGGCGACTGGTTGGAAGCCAGCGATGGTTGCGAGCGCGCTATTTCCATTAGCGAGGACACGGGTTCGAATCCCGTCCGCCCACCACACACCCCTGTCCGGCAGGGGTTTTAAATTTGATGTTCTCCGCCGTTCTTGTGATAGAATATGACCGTATGAAAGACATATCCCCCATCCTCAAATCGCTTGGGTTTTTAGAGAGCGAAATAAAAACGTATTTAACGGCGCTTGCGCTTGGGCCCAGTACGGTCATTGATCTCACGAAGCGCGCCCAGCTCTCGCGGCAAGCTATTTATGTGGCGATTGATGCGCTTACCGAACGCGGGATCATGAGCAGTACGCTTGTCGGCAAGAAGCGGTTTTATTCGGCCGAGCGGCCGGAAAAACTCTTAGCTTACGCCAAGCGCCGCGAGAACGAGATGAACGAACACATTAAAGACCTGGAAACGGCGTTGCCGGAGCTTGCCATGCGCGTGGGCGGTGAACGACCGTCGGTAAGGGTGCTTGAAGGGAAAGAAGGCCTGCGCGCATATTTGGTCGACCTGGGAAAAGAGAACCCCAAAATGATCCACGAGCTGACCGACCGCGAAGCGCTCTTAAGGGTTTTAAATTCGGAAGAAGACCTGGGGCCGGTTAGAAAACACCTTATAAAAACAAATTCTTTTCTTAAGGCGATGTATACCGAACCGATCATCAGCGCCAGACCGAACTCAGAGGTCTACGCCCTGCCAAAAGAATTCATCGGCTTTGGCGCGGACATCACCGTATATGGAAATACGATCGTCCTTGTTTCTTTTGGTGAAAAAATGCAAACAGTAATAATTGAAGACGGTAAAATGGCCGCCGCCATGCGAATACTTTTTGAAATATCACTTAAGGAAGCAAAAAGAAATTTTACAAGAAAATAAGAAAACACCCGCCTTTAGTGGGGTCGGGTGTCTTCCGGGACTAGTTTGCCATCGCTTACTCCTTGCGAAAGGTTGGCAATCAGCAACATTGGTTTTTGGTGCAGAGTCATTACACCTTAACCGTTCGGATCGGCCGCATTTTTCGTTTTTTGGTGCTTCGATTCGAAGCAAGACGTCTCTTTTGCAATAATTTCCACATGGACTCTTTTCTTGTTTCTGTTGCTGTATGTTGTCCCGGGACGTATTTCGACAAAGAACACGTTAGAGCGACATGACATCCTCCTTTGCTAACTGCAATAATATACCACAAAATCATACTTGTGTCAAGGGTTTGGCAGAAGATTATTTAACACCTTTCACGATGGGGTGTTTTTATGTTTTTTTGTACTCTGAATATAGTACAAAATAATTCTTTTCCAGACCAAATATTTAGCTAAATTTCAGCAATTATATTTACTTTGACAAGGTGGGGCTTGACAAATTTTTTAATAGGTGCTACATTGGCGCATTGACGATGAAGAAACGTCAACCAAACGATTGACAAAACGTCGCTATTCCTGAACTGGTCACACGGGGGAGAGGTGGTCAGGTCGGGAATGGTCAAGTCCGTTTCGCTTTTCCTCGAGCGTCCGATCGACGGCCAGTTCCCTCCGGCCGTACAACTGGTCGGATTCTCAAGGAAGAGCGCAGCAATGACGTTCCCCGCCAAAAGATATTGATCGTCCGTTACGCTTTCCCGCCAACGGCCCGATCAATATCTATTGGGAGGGAAGAATCATGAACAAAATTGAAGCAACGGCTATCGTTAGCAATGTATGGACGCGGACCTATCCGGCCGACGAGCGACTGCCCGAGGCGCTAAAGCTCGCAGGGATCAGCCCTGCGGAATTCAAGCGGCTTTCGGCGGAAGCGCAACGGGTCGAGGTTCGCCATCACGGGCTCTGCGTCCTTACGCCGGCCGGCCGCGGTCGGCGCTAGGCGAAGTCGCCGGCGCATGAAATCCTACGAAGTAAGGGTCTTCGGATTGCTCCATGAAGGGGCAGGAGACCGGGGAATGGTGTGCGTGCCATTTCCTTGGGGTTGTTTTTCCACCGTAAGGGGTGGCGCCCCACAGAGAGCGCGGCCGCGTTCTCCCGGCGTTCGCCTCGCGAACGAACGCCGGACACGCACGTCTTCGACAACCTCAGACCGGCGACCGCAGGTACGTCCTTCGGTCGCCGCCCTTCTCCAGAAGATCGCTTAACACAAAGGTACAGCCGGACTTTGTGAAAGACGGTCGGTTGAAGAAGGGTCAAGAATGCGCGTCGCGCATTCGCCCAGAACCTTGAAAGGATCACATGCAGAAAAATCTTTCAGAATGCGGATTCGAAGAGCTGATCGGTTTCGTGATGGCGCGATATTACGAATTCAGCGAGCTCAATCATCTCGGAATTTTTGGGCCCAGCTGGTCGGTTGATGGCGTCTATTACTATTGGGTTGGAGAAACCTTGACTCACAATGTGTATTTGGGGGCCAAAGGCGGGGATTTGTACCGGGGGTGGACGAAGAAAGGTGATCGTTCCAAGACGGCCCAGGTTGTGCGGTGCAATGACTGGCCGGATCTGGCCGAATCGCCCACCACCAACGGGGGTACGACAGGATGATCGAGGGCACGCGGACGCGGGCGTTGAAGAAACCGGAGGGGTGATGCCCACCCCAGACACGATCAAGGCCGCGAGCGAATGATTCGCTTCGGTCCACAGTTCTTTTAGGAGGTGACCACAGAACAAAGGAATATTCTGGTCGAATACAGGACCATCAGAATAAGGCAGCTTTCGGGGTCGTGAGACACGCTCACGACCCCGCCCTTCTCCAAAAGATCGACGGTACACTTATGCTCGGCCGAGCATAAGTGTACCAAGCGGTCGGTTGAAGAAGGGTCAAAAATGCGCGGGTGCGCATTTGCCCAAGATCATTGAAAGGCATAAATGAAAAATACGGGGCGGCAAATAAATGCCGCAAGAAGCCCTCGCTTTGGACACAAGTGGACGCAAAGATGGAAGGGGCACCTGGTGGTTTTGCTTGCTACATATTCCGCGGCAAACCCGGTGTTCTACGCAGCCATCGCCTTTTATCAAGAATTTTCTTCCATCAATAAAGGCAATGACCACCGGGAGCTGGAAGATAAACGCGACGACGAAGAGTACTGTCGCCGCGCCCGGCAATATTTGCTCAAGCGCTTTGCGGGGTCGGGGCTCGATAGGTTGGTTTTGTTTCATGGGCACAACGCGGTCGTTGCTCGGTTGGTGAAAGAAATTCGCTCAGGCAGATAGCGACTTGATACGGCCTGGCCCTGTTTGTAAGGGGCAACGGTCGTATTTGCCCCCTCAACTCAACAAAGGAAGGGGGTGAAAAGAAAACAATTGAAACACGCTCATTAGGTGAATTTCGTACGCACGGGGTCGAGATACGCTCGCGACCCCGCCCTTCTTTAGAAGATCGTTTTAATTAAAACGGTCGGTTGAAGAAGGGTTAAGAAAATACGCTCCGTATTTTTGCCCGGCTCTTTTGAAAGGGACAAAATGAAAAACGAACAGATCGAAGCATTGCAGCATGACGACGTGAACGGTCCGCGCTTCCTCGAGGCGCTCAATGCCTACGAAATACTTGATCGCGCGTCTGTGGGTGATGAGGCAACAGATGAAATTATCGAGCAAGCGGGTCGTGCCTATGAGGCGCTCTGCGTGCGCTTTGGCGATAATTCGGTCGGCGTCATGGCGCTTTCCAAAGAAATTGGCGCTTGTCGAGTGTTCGGACTCTTTGGGGCGCAGATCGAAGCGGTCTTGATTGATGGGCTCGAGCCAACGAGCGGACTGCTCCTGGGGTTCAATCTTGCTCACTTGCTCGATTGTTCAAAGTGCCAGGGCGCGCTTCGCGCCGCATACGTCTTCGATAAGAACCTGCTCGCGGTTGTTGCCGCCGCAGAAACGCTCAAATAGTTGCACTAGTAGTTTTCTGGCTTATGAACGGGGGCGAAACAGTTTCGACAGCGGAAACGGGAGAACGGAACGCACGCCGAAGACGCCCATGGCTTCGTTAAAAATGGGCAGCCCTTAAACGCGGCTTAAAACAATCCCTCGTTAACACGGGGCGTCCGCCGCCAACTCGTCGTTGGAAAGCGGGTCGGACGTTAATAAGACGACTATGGCGCGGGAAGTTTCATGGTTAACCCGCGCCGAGAAAGATCATGATCTGCCGTCCGAGAGCGTAAAATCTCGGAAAGGTCGTCCCGAACCGTAATCGGGAAAAAGCATGTAGTGTTCTTTTCAATCGGCCGTTGGACCCGGGGGCAGTACCCGGCGCCTCCACCACTACGCTCATCGCTGAAGCTCTGAGCTTCGCGGTGCGCGGCACTAACCTTGACCTCGCCCGCGCGGGGTCTTTATTTTTTCTGGTCGTCCCGACCCGCGAGCCAGGATCTAATCATGGCCAATGCGGAGGCATTGACCGCGGCGCACCAAGGTGATAATATCCGACATTGGTCAATTTGACCGATCAAACCAAGGAGGAGAAATGCCGCTCATTACACTTGAACGAGTTTTGAAAGAAGACCCGGTTAACAGTGCCGATTTTCAGACCGCCATTGAGGCGCTGATACATCTTGTCGAAGTGTCCAATCCTTCGTCGGAACAGGACGAGTCGCTTGAGAGTTTTAGGGCGGCGCTCGGTTCCCGCACATGGACCGACGAGGATATTAGGAAATTTGTCGAGCGCGTGGATGCCTGCACCTTTGTTGCATTGCTAGCAAACCGCCTCGACACCAATCCGGAGAGCATGAATACCGGGTGCTTGGCCAAAGCCAACCTGTTCGCCGCCCTGCACATGAAGACATGTTTGGTCTGCAAGCTGTTCTCTGTACTAGAAAAGACAGCCCCGCCAGCCAAGAGCGAATCGTCCAACTGACGATAGACCCGACCACCGCTCTTATCCGCTAATCAACCTCGCCAACGGGCGGGGTTTTGTTTTTGTTCAAGTTTTGTCATTCCCTTGAAGAAGGGAATCCAATCTTCACTTGGGCGTCCGTTCCGCCGTCCAATATGGATTGGGCCCCCGATGTCGCTCGGGGGTGACGAAATAAAAAAAGCCGCGCGGGAGAGCCGGGCGGCGAGAGGCGCGAGCGGTTTTAGAGCATTGATGCGCAGACCGAATCGAATTTGGCGAGCGCATTGGGCGCAATGTTTTTCATGACGCGGCTCAGTGTTTCCAACCAATGGAGCGCCGTGATCTCGATCCGTTTGCCGGGGCCTGTGGCGATCGGGCCGATGATGAGTCCTGACTCCATGAACACGCTTGCCGCTTCCGCGCCAGCAATCCTGAGATCTTCCGCTCTTTCGGCGGCGCTCATATGTCGGAACTCGTACACGCGAGCCACGGCATTGCTGACCTGAAGAAGCAGTTCGTTGGGGTCATCAACCTCTACGCACTCCGAGCGACCAAGCCGACGCACCTGCTGGA
>CAIQCM010000026.1 GCA_903870305.1 uncultured bacterium | reverse complement strand
GTTGTTTATTCCGGCACCAAGCCCGTTCCGCCTTTTACGGTGAGCGGCCTTAAAGGCATGTCGCTTTCTTCGCTCGACCTCTCGGGCTCCGGGCGCTCGTATATTTTGGCGAGCCCGGCAACGGGTGTTGGAAAAGTCCGCATGTTCGATGCCACCGGCGCAGCGGTTCCCGGACTTAATATAACAGTGCCGTTCCCGACCGGCGCGAGTATCACCGGTTTCTTAAGCCGATGAAGAAAACATTTTTTGAACTTGTCCGTTACGTATCGGTCGGCCTCATGGCTACGATCGTCGACTATGGCACTTACTATCTCCTTACGAGATTTTTTTTCTTTTCCGCCACGATCAGTAATCCGGTTTCGTACCTATGCGGCAATGTTGTTTCCTTTTTCGGCCAGCGCACAATAACTTTTCGCTCCCACGGCCACACCGGAAAACAATATTTGCGTTTTCTGGTCGTGAACGCGGCCGGGCTCATTGTGAGCCAAGTCACGCTTGTCGCGCTCATGTATTTCGGGGTTAACGATCTGTTCGCCAAAGCCGCCGGTGTGATCACTTCGGGAAGCTTCAATTATTTGGCCAATAGGTTTTGGACGTTTGCTAATTAAATAAGGAAGTTTCTTGGCCGGCCTTTGGGGCCGGCGGCTCGATGCCAATATACAAATTGTACGAATCTAACGAATGACGTTACGAATTAGTATCGGATTAGTCATATTCGTAGGGATTAGTATATTAGCATCGAGTCGCTGCCCAGAGGCAGCCCGTCAAGCCGCTAGGCAGCCAATCTGGCGTTAAGCCCGATAGATTGCTATAATTCCAACATAATCCAGAAGCGGAAAGTCAAGAAAAACATATGCCTAAAGGACCGATTTTCGAAAAAAAGAACGTTTTGGTGCTGGGCGGCGCCGGATTTTTAGGGTCGCACCTTTGCGAAAAACTGCTGCATGACAGCCATGTTATTTGCGTTGACGCCTTTATCGGTTCGTCCGAGCGCAACATCGATCTGCTGTTGCGCAATCCGGATTTTGAGTTCATCCGCCACGACATGACCGTGCCGCTTGAACTTGAATCGTTCAAAGAACTTGATCGTTTTCGGGTGAAGTTCCAGGGCGTGCAAGAGATCTACAATCTGGCCTGCCCGACCTCGGCCAAGAATTTTGACAAGATCCGCGTGGCAACCGTCACCGCCAATTCTTTGGCCGTCAAGAATGCGCTGGACCTCGCCGTAAAATACAACGCCAGGTTTGTTCACGGTTCAACCTCCGTTGTCTATGGTCCGCGCACGAGCGCTCACCCGATGTTTGCCGAGACCGACTTGGGCACCTTCGATCACCTGGGTCCGCGCGGCTGTTACGACGAGGGTAAACGTTTCGCCGAGACGATGGTCGCCACCTATGCCGACGCGCAGAACCTGGACGCCAAGATCGCGCGCATCTTCCGCACCTACGGTCCGCGCCAGCGTCTTTTTGACGGCGAGATGATCCCTGATTTTGCCGTTGACGCGCTCGATGGCCGCGACTTGGTCATCTACGGCGACGAGACGTTTTCCACCTCGCTCACTTATGCAAGCGACATGGTCGAAGGACTTACGAAGCTCATGGCCGCACCCGCCGGGATCGGCGCGGTTAATTTGGGTTCTGACGAAGAAATAAAATTGGTCGATGTGGCGCGAAAAATAATCGCGCTTACCGGCTCGCGATCGCAGATCCGATTCGAAGCGCCGCTCTTGTTCATCACCCCGCTGGGCTTGCCTGACCTCACCAAGGCCAAAGAACGTCTGGGTTGGATCCCGCTCACGCGCCTTGAGGACGGCCTTGCCAAAGCCGTTGATTACGCTCGCGCCAACAAGGCGCTCATTGATACCATGCGGAATTCGGAATAGCGCGGTAAATTCCAACAACTAACAACTAAATTCCAAGGAAAGTTTCAAGAATCAGGAACCAATGGCCAAATTCCAACCCGGATACACTCTCCTTGTTTTTTAAAATTTAGTTTTTAGCATTTGGATATTTCCTTGGAATTTAGTTGTTAGTTGTTAGT
>CAIQCM010000025.1 GCA_903870305.1 uncultured bacterium | reverse complement strand
TGACCGGTCACATGGTCGCCCTTGCCGGACTCACGGCCGGAACCGCCTCCCATTTTATGGTCGTTTCCGCAGATGTCTCGGGGAACAAAGCGTTTTCCGATGACCAGGTCTTTGCCACGCTTAACGCCGACGGCACGGCGCCGGAAATACCGGTTGCATCGCCGCCTTCCGTCAACACCCCGGCTCCAACCAACAGCAACACCAACACTCCGACCCCCGCCCCCGCGCCGGTTGAAAAGGAAAACCCGATTCTGGTTTCCATGTCCGCGCTTCAGCAAATGGTGAAGAGCATCATGGCCGATTCGTCATCGGTCGCGCCCGATGCGCTGGGGCAGACGGTGAACGATCTTGTGAGCAAGCTCATTCATCCGCCCGCTCTTGTTGGCCCCAAGCCGTCGGTCGAGGTGAGCGGCACGCAAGCGATCGTCCGCTGGACCACCGATCGCAAAACCTCGGGCGCGGTCGCCTTTGTCAAGGACTCCGATTATTCGGCTAAGGCCGCGAATTCGTACACGAGCATCGTTTCGAACAACGGCGAGCAAGATACCAATCACGTCGTCACTCTCCTCAATCTCGAATCCGCAACCACCTACCACTATCAGGTACGCGCCAAGGGTGCGATCGGCGGCGAAGCCGTGAGCAATGACGCGACTTTTGTCACGGCTTCGGAACTTCCTATTATCACCGATCTCGCACTCTCGGATTTCGTGGATAACGCCGCCACCCTCAAATGGAAGACCAACATTCCGACCAGCACCTCGATCGAATATTTGAACACGGCGACCAAAGAGACCCTGACCCAAGGGGACACGGCGCTCTTGCGCGATCATGTGTTCAAGCTGGACAAGCTTTCAGCTGGCGCTTCGTACAAAATAACGGTCGTGGCCGACGACGGCCTTGGCAACAAGGCGCTAAGCAAACCCATCGCCGTTTCAACCTCCAAGGACACAACGCCCCCCGAGATATCCAAGGTTTCGTCCGGGTCAACCCTTTATCCTGGCAAGGAATCGCGGGTGCAAACGATCATCACTTGGGACACCGACGAACCGGCCAATTCGCACATTTTCTATCAAGAAGGGCTTTCCGTCGACGCCAAGGCCAACGAGCTTCCGCTTGATCCGGCCATGGTCGTGCACCACACCGCGGTTGTCACCAAATTCCAGCCGACCACCGTTTACAAGTTCTGGATCGAATCCGCCGACGCCGCCGGCAACACCGCCAAAAGCAAGGACTTCCTCATCCTTACGCCGCAACAGCAGGCGACGATCCTCGACGTCATCATCGGCAACTTTGAGCAGGTCTTCGGTTGGACGAATAAATTGGGGAAATAGCATGAGGTTGTTATAACTTATCAGTTAAATAATGCTATACTGATATAAGTTATGAAGCGCGGAAAATGTCCCTGGCGCAAAAAAATATTGACCCGGGTTTTTGGCAAAAAACGCTTAATGCGCTTTTGTTTTAATTTAAAAAAAGCAACCCCCAAAAAGGCCCATTTTAGCCATTATTTGATGGTCGCGCTCGTCGGCGTTGTCATCACGGCCAGTCTTTTAATGCTCTTAAATCCGAAAATGGTTTTGGGGCAGACATATCTTTTGACGCAAAACGACTGGTCCGGCGGCGCCGCGGCCGACACGGTGAACGCGACAACGAATCAATCGGGATGGAACAAGTACGCGAGCTCGACGGGCGTCACCGCCGGCGCCGGTTCAATAACCCTTCCCGCATCACAAGCCAACTTCAGCGACTCGTTCACGTCCACCGCAAATGAAGACGCGGGCAATACGACCGCCAATTGGAATACCGCAACGGGGAAGATCGAACCGATCAGTTCTTTCGCGACAACCAATCTGACTGCCTGGCAACTTAGCGCCGTATTTACATACGGATATTATATTACCGGCAGCGTGCTGGATCCCGTACACAATGTTTTATATTTGGCCGGCGGTAAAGCGTCGTCTTATGGCGGATCCTGCGCGTTCGCCAAGTATGATATTGGCACCGGTACGGTGACCGACCTTAGCACCGCCGTTAACAGCGCCGTCGCCGATTGCAGATCATCGTATTCATCTGCGTCACCCAAAGCGTCTTTTCCGATGGTTTATTACCAGCCGACCGGAGAGATATTCGCCGGCACGGGGTACACCGCGTCGACCAACGGTGGTCGGTTCTTCAAGGTCGATACGGCAACGGACGCGGTCACCGATCTTACGGCTAAATTACAGTCGGGTTTCTCCAATGCGTATCAGTATCCTAGTGCAATGGTCCTTGATAACGATAATGGAGTTATATATTATGCCGGCGGCGCCTATATTGGAAAGTATGCGATCGGTTCTGATACGGTAACAAGCTTGTCGGCCGGTTATCAAACGGCTGAAAGC
>CAIQCM010000024.1 GCA_903870305.1 uncultured bacterium | reverse complement strand
TCCTTTATGCATAGTACGGCTAGTATACTATGCATAAAAGGAAGGTGTAAACCCCCTCATCCCCACTTCGCTATAGCTGTGCGGAGCGAGGAGTTAGAGTGTTGGAAACGGCGTTAAAATTTCGCAGCCGTCGTCGGTGACGGCGATGGTGTTTTCAAAATGAGCCGAAAGCGAACCGTCGGCGGTTTTAACGGTCCAGCCGTCGGCGAGTGTTTTGACGCGCCAGGTGCCGGCGTTGATCATCGGTTCGATCGCAAGCACCATCCCCTTTTTCAAAATTATGTCCGGCGTGTCGGCGTCGACGTAATTGGGCACGCGCGGTTCTTCGTGAACGTCATAGCCGACGCCGTGGCCGACAGGTCGCGCACCACGCCATAGCCATTGCCTTCGGCATGCGCTTGCACCGCGCTTCCGATCTCCGAAAGCCGCGCGCCGGCGTGAACGACCGCGATCGCGCGCTCCAAACATTCGCGCGTCACGCGCATGAGCTTTAGCGCCGGCTCATTAACCTTGCCGACCGCGACCGTCATCGCCATGTCGGTAAAGAGTCCGTCTTTGGCCGGAAACTGCATACCAATGTCGAGCCCGATAATGTCGCCTTCTTTCAAAAACCTGCCGGGGTGCGCCAAACCGTGCACCACCTCGTCATTAACCGAAGTGCAGACCGTGGAGTTATACGCTTGTTTTACGCCGTAGACGCGATAACCCTTGAACGCCGGCTTGCCGCCGGCTTTCAATATTTCTTTCTCGGCCAAGTCGTCGAGTTCGGCGGTGGTAACCCCGGGCGCAACATGTTTTGCGATCTTCCCCAGGACGCGCGAAAGCAGCGCCCCGCCGCGGGCAATGAGTTCGATCTCGGCATCGGTTTTAACCATTCCTCGGTTCATGGAATTTCAGTCCTTTATCGCTTTCTAAAATCGCATTCAGCGCGCGCTTCCCAACTTCTTTGATACCGCCAAGGCCGTCAATGCGGCGCAGGGCGCGCAAGCGGCGGTAATAATGCAAGACGGGGATCGTGTCCTCGCGGTAACTCTTCAAGCGCTCTTTGATGATCTTCGGCTTATCATCGTCGCGGTGAATGATCCGTCCGCCGCAAACGTCGCAAACATTATCTACCTTCGGGCGATTGGCCTCAATGTGGTAATTTCGCCCGCAGCGGGAACAGATCCGGCGACCGGAGATGCGGCGGATGACCTCATGGTCGGTGATCGAAATAAGAATGGCGTGGGCAACGTGCGCGATCCGATCCAAGATAAGCGCCTGTTCCAAGTCACGGGGCGAGCCGTCGATGATGATCCCGTCCTTGGCGTCGGGCTTATTCAACCGTCGCTTCAAAAGCAAGGCGGTGATTTTATTGTCCACCAATTTTCCGGCGGCGACGTCGGCGGCAATGCTTTTGCCGAGCGGCGTACCCTTTTTTATCTCTTCGCGCATCAGTTTGCCCGTGGAAACGAACGGAATGCCCAAGGCCTTGGCCAGCGGTTCGGCCTGCGTGCCTTTTCCGGAGCCGGGTTTTCCGATAAGAACAATAACTTCGCGATGAGGATTTTTCATGGATTATTGAGGGGCTTTAAAAACAAATGTCTGGCGGCGCATTGGCCGTCAGACAAGTGTATCACAATTCATTTCAAGGGGAAAAACTAGGCCAGGTCGTATTCGCGCATGACGAGCTGAGCTTCTATTTGCTGAACGGTCTCGATCACGACCGAGACGACGATGAGAAGCGAAGTGCCGCCGATGACCAAGTTCTGCGTGCCGGTCAACTGCGAAACGGCCAAAGGCAGAACGGCGATGACCGCAAGAAAGACGGCGCCGACCACCAAAATGCGATTGGTGACGAATTGCAAGTATTGCGCCGTGGGGACGCCGGGACGAATGCCGGGCACGTAGCCGCCTTGCTTTTGCAAGTTCTCGGCGATCTGTTCCGGATGAAAGATAACGGCGGTGTAGAAGTAAGTGAAGAAAATAACAAGGACGAAATAGGAGATGGCGTAGATCAGGCGGTTCTGCGAAACGGTGACGACCCAACTCGCGGCATTTGCAAGCCACAAGGTCTTGGCATGCATGAAGAACTGCGCGACCAAAGGCGGAAACAGAATGACCGAAACCGCGAAGATGATCGGGATAACGCCGCCCATATTAACCCGCAGCGGCAAATGCGTGGTGGATCCCCCGCCCGAGGACTGGCCGCGGACGAAACGCGCATAGGTGACCGGAATGTTGCGCTGCGCTTCGGTGATAAAAACAACGCCGGCGATCGTGACGACCCCGATCAACACGTAGGAAACCATGGTGATGATCTGCGACGGATCAAAGGTCGAGGCCGCTTGCTGAAAGGTGGCCGGAAGGCGCGAGATGATGCCCGCGAAGATGATGAGCGAAATGCCGTTTCCCACCTTCTTCTCGGAAATTATTTCGCCGATCCACATGAGGAACATCGAGCCGGCGATCATGGCAATAATGATGGTCGCAAATTGGAAAATTGAAAGCGTGCCAAGGACGGCGCCGCGCGAACTCTGGCGCAAAATTTGGATAACCCCGTAGGCCTGAAGCGCGGCAAAGGGAACGGTCAAAACGCGCATGTATTGATTCAAGCGGCGCTGTCCGGCTTCGCCGTCCTTTTGGATCTCTTCAAGCCGCGGAATGACCATGGTAAGAAGCTGAATGACGATCGACGCGGTAATGTACGGCCCCACGCCCATGGCGGTGACCGAAAAACTCTGATAGGTGCCGCCGGAAAACACGTTAAGGAGTCCCAAGTATTGGTTGGATGCGAACAAGCGGCGCAAGGCCTCGACATCGACACCCGGAATGGGGATGTGCGAAGTGGCGCGGAAGAGCAGCAAAAGACCCAAAACAACAAGAATGCTGTTACGCAATTCCTTCACTTTCCAAATGAGGAAGAATTTTTTTAAATTCTTGTTCATGTATTTTTAGACGACAACCGCCCCGCCCAATGATTCGATCTTGATCTTGGCTTCGGCGGAAACGGCAATGCCTTTCACGTTGATCTTTTTGGTGAGCTTGCCGCCGTCTACAAGCTTGACTGAATCGGCCGAGTGCGGGATCAGTCCGCTTTTGGCGAGCAAGGCCACGGTCACCGTGTCTCCCGCGTTGAATTTGTTCAAGGCGGACACCGGCAAGGTGGCGGCTTTCTTCGTGAGCGCGGCAAAACCGCCGAGCTTGGGGGTGCTCTGCACCGTCCGCTTCATGCCGATCTGGCGCAAGCGCTTGCGGCCGCCTTGGCGGGCGCGCTGCCCCTTGGTACCTTTGCCCGCGGTCGTGCCTTTGCCCGAACCGTTGCCGCGGCCCATGCGCTTGTAGGTTCGGCGCGAACCTGAGGCAGAATGCAAATTGTTGAGTTCAATAGACATAATTAGGAATTGCGGTTGTGCAACATGCCCAAGGCGATCATCGCCGCTTTAAGCGTGTTGATCTTGTTGCTCCCACGCATGATCTTTCCGACGACGTTCGGCACGCCGCCCAATTCCATGAGCGTGCGCACCGCGCCGCCCGCCTTAATGCCGGTACCTTGCGGCGCCGGGCGAAGGAGAACGACGGAAGCGCCAAATTTGGCCTTAACATCGTGCGGGATGGTTTCGTTTTTAAGCGGAATGGTGATGAGCTGTTTTTTTGCGTCGCGCGCGGCTTTGTTCACCGAAAGCGTGACGTCGTTACCCTTGGCCACGCCAAAGCCGACGCGCCCCTTGCGGTCGCCAACGACGACGGTCGCGCGAAAACGCATGCGCTTGCCGCCTTTGGTCACGCGGGTGACGCGGGCGAGGTCGAGGATCTTCTGCTCGAATTCCTTTTCCTCGCGGATCACTTCGCCGCGGCGCGGTCCCCTGTCTTCTTTTGTTCTTTGAAATGCCATAAGTATTTTTTGCTAAAAGATGAGACCGCCTTCGCGCGCGCCGTCGGCGACGGCCTTAACGCGGCCATGGTAGCGATACGAGCGGCGATCGAAAACAACGGTCTTGATCCCGGCCTTAAGGGCTTTTTCGGCGATAAGCTTTCCAATCTCGGCCGCGAGCGCGACCTTGCCTTCGGTCTTGCTTTTTATCTCATGATCGCCGGCGGAAACCAAGGTCTTGCCTGTTTCATCGTTAATCACCTGAACGCGGATATGCTTAAGCGTGCGCTCGACCGCAAGGCGCGGGCGTGCGGCAGTGCCTTCAAAACGGGCGCGGACGCGAGCGACGCGGCGCACGCGCTTCCAGGCCTTGATCTTTTCTTTGTTGTTGAGTTTGATTCCCATATTTTTGCTATTAGCTATTTGCCATGTGCGACGCGCTATTTGGCGCCGGCCGCTTTGGCGGCTTTGCCGGCTTTCTGGCGAACGGCTTCGCCCACGTAGCGGATGCCTTTGCCCTTGTACGGCTCGGGCTTTCTGAGCTTGCGGATGGACGCGGCAACCTGGCCGACGGTCTGCTTGTCCGGTCCCGAGAGCGTTAAGATGTTCTTTTCGGCCTTGGCTTCAACGCCCTTGGGAAGTTCGAACACGACCGGATGCGAAAAACCGAGATCCATGTTTATTTTTGAACCGGCCACGGCGACCTTAAAACCGACGCCGATCAACTCAAGCTGTTTGGTAAAACCGGCAGTGACCCCCGTGATCATGTTCTTCATGAGCTTGTGGGTGAGCCCCCACAGCGAGCGGTC
>CAIQCM010000023.1 GCA_903870305.1 uncultured bacterium | reverse complement strand
GCATGCCCTTAACGCGATCGGTCGCAAAGATGCGCATGAGATCGTCATCGAGCGAAACAAAGAACTGCGACGAACCCGGGTCGCCTTGGCGGCCGGCGCGGCCGCGCAATTGGTTGTCGATGCGGCGGGACTCGTGTCGCTCGGTGCCGATCACATGCAGTCCGCCCGCGGCGCGAACTTTCTCCGACATGGCAAGGTCCGGCGGGTTACCGCCCAAAATAATGTCAACGCCGCGGCCGGCCATGTTGGTGGCAAGCGTGACCGCGCCGGGGCGGCCGGCTTGGGCGATGAACTCGGCTTCTTTTTCGTGGTTCTTGGCATTCAAAATATTATGCATGATCCCCTCCTTTGAAAGGAGTTCGGAGAGCACTTCGTTCTTCTCGATCGAAATGGTGCCCAAAAGCACCGGCTGGCCTTTGGCGATCCGTTCTTTTATCTCCTTGACCACGGCCGTGAATTTGGCGTGTTCGTTCTTGTAAATACGGTCTTGTTGATCCTTCCTAACAGCCGGCTTGTTGGTCGGAACCGAGACCACTTCCAATTTATAGATCTTGTGGAACTCTTCCGCTTCGGTCGACGCCGTGCCGGTCATGCCGGCGAGCTTGGGGTACATGCGGAATAAGTTTTGGAAGGTGATGGTCGCCAAGGTCTGGCTTTCGCGCTGAATTTTTACGCCTTCCTTGGCTTCAATGGCTTGGTGCAAGCCCTCGGAGTAGCGGCGACCGTTCATCATGCGGCCGGTGAATTCGTCGACAATGATCACTTCGCCTTCGCGCACCACGTAGTTGCGGTCAAGCTTGTAAAGCGTGAAGGCCTTGAGCGAAGCGTCGAGATGGAACACGGTCTTAAAGTCGTTCTCCTTCCACGGGTCGCGGTTCAACCCTTGGGAAACCTTGCTGATGCCGGCATCGGTGAACGTGGCAGAATGCATTTTTTCATCGACAACATAATCCTTTTCCGCCTCAAGATGCTTGACGATGTTTGCGTATTCGTAATAGGCCTGCGTCGCTTCTTCAGCCGGAGCGCTGATGATGAGCGGAGTGCGCGCTTCGTCGATAAGAATGGAGTCGACCTCGTCGACCACGGCGAAATACGGCGGGCGTTGGGATTGGTCCTCCGGCCGGGTGGCCATGTTATCGCGCAAAAAATCAAAACCAAATTCATTGTTGGTGCCGTAGGTGATGTCAGCCCGATACGCTTCTTGCCGGGTGCACGGACGAAGATTTGAATATTCAATCTTGAACATGCTCGCCTGGGGCTGAGGCGAAACCTCGGCTTGCGAAGCCGGGAGAGGTTTCGCCTCGACGGTCGGAGCCGCTTTTACCTCGAATTGAGGATCGTAGAGGTAAGACGTCTCGTGGTTGATAACGCCGACAGAAAGCCCAAGCGCGTGATACACCTGCCCCATCCAAACCGCATCGCGTCGCGCCAAGTAATCGTTCACCGTGACCAAGTGCACGCCTTTCCCCGGGAGAGCGTTCAAGTAAAGCGGCGCCGTGGCGACGAGCGTCTTGCCTTCACCGGTGCGCATTTCCGCGACCGCGCCGGAGTGGAGCACCATGCCGCCGATGAGCTGAACATCGTAATGACGCTGGTGCAGCGTGCGCTTCCCCGCTTCGCGTACCGAAGCAAAGGCCTCGGGCAGAAGGTCGTCGAGCTTGGCTCCGTCTTCAAGACGTTTGCGGAAATCCGCTGTTTTAGCGCGCAATTCATCGTCGGAAAGTTTGATAACCTCCGCTTCAAGGGCGTTGATCTTTTCAATGTTGGGTCTGAATTTATTAACAGCCCCAACATTTGGGTCGCCGAATATTTTGGTGATTATAGACATAAATGTAATATAAAACCCGTTCCACGATTGTACGCGAAAACGGGTTTTTTATCAATGTTTAAACCAATTCCGACTCAGTCCCCTGTTCTTTGGCCTCGCGGGCGCCGTCGCGGTGATGGTCGGTGGTCGTGTTAACAAGTTTAACGAGACGGACTTTTAACTCGTCCTTCAACTGATCGATAGCGGCGTACAGTTCTTCGGCATGGATCTCAGCATGGATCTTATGTCCGGGAATAAGCAGATCCGCTTCGGCTTTGAAGATATCGCCCTTTTTGTGGTGATCGCCAAGCTTTCCGACGTTGACCCTGAGGGTCTTGGGGTCGCTCACCGTTTCCATGTATTTATCAAGCGCTCCTAATTTTTTTTGGATCGCATCCTCGATCGCCTCAGTCAACTGCATTTCCTCGCCGCGTATATCAATTTTAAGCATAGTATCAATTGTTAATCGTTAGACCTTTTCAAATCCGACATATTGGATCTCTTCTTCTAATGAGACGTTGAAATCTTCCTTAACTTTCATTTTAGCATAATCAATGAGTTCGCGCACTTCGGCGGCGGTGGCTGAGCCGGAATTAACAAAGAAATTTCCATGCTGTTCCGAGATCATCGCACCACCGAGGCACTTACCCTTAAGGCCTGCAAGCTCCATAAAGAACCCCGCCGGGATACGATTGCTTTCGGCATACTTGGAAGGCAGGGACTTTCTAAGACCCTCAGAAAGTTCGGAGAGATCGTTGAAAAAGAAACTTTTAAAGACCGATCCGGCGCTGCCGTATTCAAGCGGCAATTTGGCGCGGCGTTTTGCGACCAGGTCGACGGTCTTGGCGACCAGTTCGTCGCGGTCGCCCGGCGCAAGCGCAAATGCGGCTCGTACGATAAACCACGGAGCATGTTTGAAAACGCTGTCTCGATATCCGAACAAGCATGACGGGCGGTTAAATGTCGCCGAGTCCCCTGTTTCCAGATTGACCGCTTGCACCGTATCGATGCGATCTTTCATCTCGCCGCCGTAAGCGCCGGCGTTGCCGCGGATCGCGCCGCCCACCGTGCCCGGGATCCCGGCGGCCCACTCAAGCCCGGTGAGCCCCGCTTCGGTCGACATTTTGACGGCCAAAAACGTTATCGCACCGGCATCGGCGATGAGACGATTGCCTTCGACCTTGACCTCGCGGCCGCCGTAAACAATGACCAAGCCGCGGACGCCGGCATCGGCGACCAAAATATTGCTGCCGCCGCCCAAGACAAAAACCGGAAGGCCGTCCTCTTTTGCGCCTTTGACCGCCTTTGCCGCTTCTGCGACATTCTTAACTTCCAAATAAAGATCGGCGGGGCCGCCGATCCTGTAGGTGGTATGATTTTTTAGCAATTCCCCTTTTTTGACCCGATCACCAAACAATTCAAGTATTTTCATGCAACAAAATATCTAATGTCTAATATCTAATGTCTAATCCGACACCGAGGACGCATAGGTCTAACGGATTAGATATTAGTTGTTAGATATTAGATATTAAACGTTCTTAAGGGGTTTGACCAGAGCCGCTTTCAACACCTCATTCATCGTCTCGGCAAAAACAAAGCGCATTGAATCGCGAACATTCTTTGGCACGTCTTCCAGATCCTTCTCATTGTCTTTTGGCAGGATCACGGTCTTCACCCCCGAACGATGCGCGGCCAGCACTTTTTCCTTGACCCCGCCGATCTCAAGCGCATTTCCGCGCAACGTCACTTCGCCGGTCATGGCCACGCCGCGGCGCACCGGGATCCCTGTGATCACGGAAACCAACGCAGTGGCCATGGCGACCCCGGCCGACGGACCGTCTTTGGGAATGGCGCCTTGCGGCACATGGATATGAATATCGGAATTTTTATAAAATTGATCTTTGGTCTTGAGGCGCGCGGCGAGCGCGCGAGCGTATGAAAAAGCCGCCTGCGCCGATTCTTGCATGACTTGTCCGAGGTTCCCGGTGAGGATCAGCTTTCCAACGCCCGGCATCTTGTTGACCTCGATCGGCAGAATTTCGCCGCCGGCTTCCGTCCACGCCAGCCCCGTCACCACGCCGATCTCGTCTTTCTTTTCCGCCATGGTCGGATGGTAGTGAGCGGCGCCAAGCATTGTCTTGAGGTCGCGTGCGGCGATGTTCTTTTGCATTATTCCGTCTTCGGCATAGGAACGCGCCGCTTTGCGGCAAACGGTCCCTATCTCGCGCTCCAGATTGCGCACGCCGGCTTCGCGCGTATATGAATTGATGATCTCATGCAAGGCCTCGTCGGAAATCGTCACGGGTTTTTTGTTCAAACCGTTTGCTTCAAGTTCTTTCGGCACCAAATATTTTTTAGCGATATGGAACTTCTCGTCTTCGGTGTAGCCGGGGAATTCGATCACTTCCATGCGGTCGCGCAAGGCCGGCGGCACGGGGTCGAGCAGATTGGCGGTGGTGATGAACATGACATCGGAGAGGTCGACGGGCGCTTCGACATAGTGGTCGCTGAAAGCATGGTTCTGCTCCGGGTCCAACGCCTCAAGAAGCGCCGACGACGGATCGCCGCGAAAGGCGTCATAGCCCAACTTGTCGATCTCGTCCAACATAAAGACCGGATTTTTCGTGCCGGCCGTGCACAGAGCTTGGATAATGCGCCCAGGGAGCGCACCAACGTAAGTGCGTCGAAAGCCGCGAATTTCCGCTTCATCGCGCACGCCGCCCAATGATATCCGCACGAACTTGCGCCCCAGCGAGCGGGCGATCGACTTGCCGATCGAGGTTTTGCCCGTGCCCGGCGGTCCGGCAAAACAAAGGATCGGGCCGCGCACCGAGCCCGTCAATTTTTGCACCGAAAGGAATTCCAAAATTCGCTCTTTGACCTTTTCCAAACCGTAATGATCTTCGTCCAAAATTTTTTGCGCTTTTTTAACGTCGACCGGAGCGGGATCTTTTTTATTCCACGGAATTTCCAAAAGCCAATCGAGGTAGGTGCGAATATACATGATCTCGGGCGAAAAGCTCGGCATGGTCGAAAGACGCGCCAGTTCTTTGAGCGCCGCCTCCTTTACCGCGGGCGGCATGCCGGCTTTTTCAATTTTCTTTTTCAGCTCTTCGGCCTCGGAGGTTCCGGAAACGCCGCCCAATTCTTTTTCGATCGTTTTCAATTGCTCACGGAGCACCATTTCTTTTTCCATTTTTCCCATTTCCTTGCCCGATTCCTCTTCTATTTTTTGCGCCACCTTGAGAACCTTGATCTGCCGTCCCAAGGCCGCAACGGTCAATTTCAATTTTTCTTCGGCCGAAGCCGCTTCGAGGATATCCTGACGCTCGGCGCCCGCAAGATCGACGTTTGTCGCGATCAAACCGGCGAGCTCGTTAGCATCGGTCATGTTCATGATTCCAAGAAGCGAGTCAAAGGGCACGGCCGCGCCCAGCTCCACCGCCGCCTTCAGTTCATTGACCGCCGAATACATGAGCGCCTCGACCCGTTCGTTCTTTTTCGCTTCGGGTTCGGGAAAGACCTCGTACGAAACCTCGAAGAACGGATCGTTCGCCGTAAACGCGGTGATGCGCGCGCGATCCTGCCCCGCCAAGTAGGCGCGCACCGATCCGTCGGGGGCTCGCATGGTCTCGACGAGTTTGGCGACCGTCCCGACGCGGTAAAGGTCGTTCGCGCCCGGATCTTTGGCGGTTGTTTTGGCGGTCACGCAAAAAACAAGGCGATCGCCGGCAGAGGCGGCTTCCACCGCCAGACGCGACTTGGCTTCGACGATCGCAAAAGGCGCCTCAAGCCGCGGAAACATGACCATGTCCTTAAAGTAAAGGAGCGGCAGGGTCTTGGGATGTTTGGGCGCCTTGCTTTCTTTGGTCTTTTTAGAAGACATGTTTTTAATTTTATAACGTTTTATCCAAGAGCGCGAGCGCGAGGCCGCAAACGGCCGCGATCAAGCCGATGATCCAAAAACGCATGACCACCTTCTGCTCGGGCCAGCCCTGCGCCTCAAAATGGTGGTGGAGCGGCGTGGAAAGAAAAACTTTTTTATGGCGGATCTTTTTGGAGGCCTGTTGAATGATGACCGAAAGCGATTCAATGACGAAAACAAAGCCGATAATGAGAAGAAGCCAAACCTGGTTCACCAAAAAAGCGACGATCCCGAGCGTGACACCCAAAGACATCGCGCCGGTGTCCCCCATGAAGAAGCGCGCCGGATTGACGTTGAACCACAGAAACGAGACAAGCGCGCCGACGATCACGGCGCAGAAGGTCGCAAGATCGTATTTGCCGGCGTAAAAGGCGATCGCCCCGTAAGCGGCGAAGGAGGTGGCGAGCGCGCCGCCGGCCAACCCATCAAGGCCGTCGGTTTCGTTGACCGAAAACGAGGTCGCGACGATAACAAGGATGAAGAACGGGATGAACAGCCAGTGCAGGTCGAGGTTCCCGGCAAAAGGCAGGTGCACAATGCTCCAATCGAGTTTGGCGTAGAACCACCAGGCGCCGACGGCGGCGATGGCTGCATACAAAAACAAACGATGGCGCATGCGCAAGCCGCCGCCCTTGGGACCGATGCGCTTAATGTTCCAATAATCGTCGACCAGTCCGACCAGCGCGGAGGCGACAAGCGCAAAAAGCGGCAGCCAGGTCCCGCTCCTGGAGAGAAAATTTAACGGGCCGAGCGCCGGGTCAAGCGCCGCCGCGAGCGCCGCCGCGAGCGCGATCAATGTGACCGGCGCCCAAATAAGCACGCCGCCCATCGTCGGCGTGCCGGCTTTTTTGGCGTGAAGCGCGGCCATGACCGGCGCGCTCGCCGCATCCCTGATATTCTTCCCCAATTTATAACGGTACAAAAAACCGGACCAGAAAGGGGTCAAAAGGAATGACAGGACAAAAGAAACGACGGCGAGAATGAATATTTTAAGTACAATGGCGTCCATTATCGTTGCATGTTTATAAGAATTATGAAAAGCGCGGAAAGGAGAATGAGAAATTCGTAAAAGGCCGTGACGGCCAGGATCACTAAGGTATTCTGACGATTGGGACCGTAGGAGCGCGCGGCGATCCAAAAATTTATGACAATGACGGCCACACCGACGAGCGCGCCCGCCAGGGCATACGGGGCCGGGCCGACATTATCGACGTTAAGATAAACGTTGTAATGAAGATCAATGGGTTCCCCGCTTCTCATGGACGGAAAAAGCCGAATGATAAGGATCGCCCAAGCGGCCAAATTAAAAAGAACCGAACCGACGGAAAGCCGTCGAACGGCCTTGTCGACCGCGAGCGGTTTGAGCGTGTCTTTGAGCAGAAGAGCCATGAAGAAGGAATTATACCCGTTGGCGGGCGCGAGTCAACGATACCTGCCGTTATTCCCTTGTGATGCGCATAACTTCTTCGATCGTGGTGAAGCCGTCAAGCGCCTTCAAGATGCCGTCCTGCTTGATGGTGAGCATCTCTTGAGTCACGGATTCTTTCTTGGCCTCATCGTTGGGGAATCCTGATTCGATTATCTTGCGCATATTGTCGGTCACCATCATGACCTCGCAAATGGCGATGCGGCCGATGTACCCGCTCATGGCGCAATGAGTGCACCCGGCGCCGCGATACAGCTTGATCGCTTCCGGATCGCGGCCGGCCAAAAATTTCTTCGGAATGCGGACGAGCTCTTTGGAAACGAATTCACGAGCGTCGGGAGCGACCTCGATCTCGGCGCGGCAATG
>CAIQCM010000022.1 GCA_903870305.1 uncultured bacterium | reverse complement strand
TTAAGCGCCGAGGCCTGGATGAACGGCCAAAAGGTCGCCAAATACTTATGCTTAGATTCATGTGCCAAGTCGTAGCCGCGCAGCAGCACCGGATGCGAAAACTCGGCGCGCGTAAAAGCAACGTACAAAAAGCTCTTGTCGTCGCGCGCCAGAATATTGTACTTGGGCTGATAGCGGCGAATAAGATTCGCTTCCATGACCAGCGCTTCTAAGACCGATCCGCAAACCAAATACTCGATCGAGCGAACATGCGTCAAAAGTTCCGTCGTCTTCGCGTCTTTCGCGCCCGTCCAATACGAACTCACGCGGTGCTTTAACGACGTCGCTTTGCCGACATAAATAACCTTGTTCGTCGCGTTCCTATACAAATAGACGCCGGGGTGATCTGGAAGGCGACCGTTCTGAATTGTGATCTGTTTGGGGATCATGGGGTTATTCCGAATATCTAATACCTAATATCTAATGTCTAATCCGACGCCGACCTCACCCCCACTCGGCTAAAGCTTCGCGGGGCAGGCCTACCCTCTCCTTGACTAAGGAGAGGAGGTGCAAACGGATTAGATATTAGTTGTTAGATATTAGATATTAACGATATTATTTCTTCGCCAACACCTTCCTTAAATACTTTCCCGTAAACGACCCTGCTCGTCGTGCCACTTCCTCCGGTGTGCCTTCGGCGACCACGTTGCCGCCTTTGTCGCCGCCTTCGGGACCCATGTCAATGATCCAGTCGGCGTTCTTGATGACGTCGAGGTTGTGCTCAATGACGAGTACGGAGTTGCCTAGTGAAACGAGTTTTTGCAGCATTTCGACAAGCTTCCTGACATCTTCAAAATGCAATCCAACGGTTGGCTCGTCCAGTACATAAAGCGTGCGACCGGTGCCGCGTTTTGCCAGTTCCGACGAAAGCTTGATGCGCTGAGCTTCGCCGCCCGAGAGCTGCGGCGCGGGCTGGCCCAATTCGACATAGCCAAGGCCCACCTCTTTCATGACCTTAAGCTTATCGTGGATGACCGGAATATCGCGGAAGAATTCATCAGCATCTTCGACGGTCATGCTAAGGACGTCGTGAATGCTCTTGTCTTTATATTTAACTTCGAGCGTTTCGCGGTCAAAGCGGCGGCCTTTGCAAACGTCGCAGGTAACCCAAACGGTCGGCAAAAAATGCATTTCGATCGCGATCATGCCGTGGCCTTCGCAATTTTCGCAGCGCCCCCCGGGGACGTTAAAGGAAAAACGACCCGGCTTGTAGCCGCGCACGCGGGCTTCCGGCGTTTGGCTGTAGAGGTCGCGGATCCACGTCCAGATGCCGGTATAGGTGGCAGGGTTGGAGCGCGGCGTGCGGCCGATTGCCGATTGGTCGATGGTGATGAACTTGTCGATCCACTCCAGCCCGACAATCCCCTTGTTTTTGCCCGGCTTCATGCGCGAACCGTAAAAGCGGTTTGAGAGCGTGCGACAAAGCACGTCGTCCACGAGCGACGACTTGCCGCTCCCGGAAACGCCGGTCACGCAGACGAATTTGCGCAAAGGAATTTCCACGTCTACGTTTTTAAGGTTATTCTCGGAGGCGCCGATTATTTTGATCTTCTCGTGAATTTTTACGCGGCGTTTTTCCGGAATAGGCACCTTAAGTTCGCCGCTCAAGTATTTGGCGGTGAGCGAGGTTTTGGCGCCCTTGGAATTCAAGACGTCCGGCATCGGGCCTTCCATGATGATCTGGCCGCCGTGTTTTCCGGCGCCGGGACCAAAGTCGACCAAATGGTCGGCCGACCAAATGGTGTCCTCGTCATGCTCAACGACGATGATAGAGTTTCCCAGGTCGCGCAATTCCAAAAGCGTATTGATGAGCTTTTCGTTGTCGCGCTGATGCA
>CAIQCM010000021.1 GCA_903870305.1 uncultured bacterium | reverse complement strand
TTGCGGTTTACACGCTTTCCAAGCGTGCGCCATCGGCCACTCGGCCACGCTTCCGCTCCAGACAAAACCAATTGTCGAGGTTTCGCCTCGACAAAGAAAATCTACCGTATCTTTGAGATAAAGTCCAATGATCGTCTTTGCCCATCCCTCTTACAAAATAATCAATATTAAGTTAAACTAAGACCGTTAACTTATGAAAATCGTTTTACAAAACCTCAAAGACAACGCCCGAACCTTGATCCGCCGCGCCGGCTACAGCGAGCATTATGATAACCGGAGCCAACAAACGAGCTATGCGCGGCGGTTGGGGACGGGGATCTTCCCCAAGTTCCATGTTTACCTTGCCGAACAATCCGGCGGAGTTGAGGTTTCGATCCATATCGACCAAAAACAGCCAAGTTACGGAGTCGGGCATATGCATTCCGGTGATTATGACGGGCCGTTGATCGAACGAGAGCTGGAGCGCATAAAGCAGTCATTCGATAATGCCCCGGCGCCCGAGACCGAGGAACCGGAGCAAAAAAAGAGATTTTTCGGCAAATTGTTCGGATAGGCCCTTTTCGGGCCTAGGACTCGATGCTAATATGCAAATCCTTACGAATCTGACGAATTTAATCACGAATTCGTAGTATATTCGTTATATTCGTACCAATTAGTATATTAGAATCGAGCCGCTGCCGTTAAGGCAGCAACATATGCGGGATCCAATAATAGAAGAGATAAAACAACGGATAAATATCGTGGAAGTGATCCAGGAATATTTGCCGCTCAAGAAGGCCGGGACCAATTGGAAAGGCCTTTGCCCGTTTCACAGCGAGAAGTCGCCGTCGTTCATGGTATCCGAGGATAGGATGATGTTCCATTGTTTTGGCTGCGGCGAGCATGGCGACGTTTTTACATTCTTGATGAAGCAAGAAGGGTACGATTTTCCGGAGGTTTTAAAACTTTTGGCCGACCGCGCCGGGGTGAAGATCGAACGCCGCGATCCTAAGATCGCTCATGAGCGGAATTTGATGCGTGAGATTGTCGAGTTGACGTCCCGTTTCTATCAAAAAGTACTCACCGATTCGCCACAAGCCGAGGCCGCTAGACAATATTTGTCCAAGCGTGAATTAAAACCCGAGACGATCCGAGCATTTGGCATTGGTTATGCGCCCGAGGGCTGGGAAACGTTGTGCAATTTTCTCAATAAGCACGGTTATAAGGACGATGATATCATTAACGCCGGGTTGGCCTTACGATCGGTGAATGGCCGTGGTGTTTATGATCGTTTTAGAAAACGGATCATGTTTTCAATCCGCAACCATCAAGGCGAGACCTTGGGATTTACAGGACGCCTTCTGCCCGAAGACGAGAAAAAGCCCGACGCCGGCGGCAAATACGTGAACACTCCGGAAACCGGTTTGTATAATAAAGGCGGTGATGTAAATAAGGAAGCTTTAATAGGTTTTCGGACGTTATTATTCGGCTTAGATTTAGCAAGACAAGATATTAAGAAGAACGATCTTGCCGTTCTGGTTGAAGGCAACATGGATGTGATTTCTTCGCATCAAGCGGGTATTAGAAACGTTGTTGCTATTTCCGGAACAGCGCTAACCGACGACCAACTGGGACGACTCGGTCATTACACCAAACATCTTGCGGTCGCTTTTGACGCCGACACCGCCGGCGCCAATGCGGCAAAAAAGGGGATCGTCGCCGCACTTAGGAACGGTTTCATCGTTAAGGTTATTGTCATTCCGGAAGGCGCGGGAAAAGATCCCGATGATTGCGTAAGAAAAGATCCATTGCTTTGGAAAAAAGCGATTACCGAGGCGGTCGATATTATTGATTTTTTGATTGCCAACGTTCGGTTGAATAATGACCTGCGCTCCGTGGACGGAAAAAAAGAAGCGATCAAACAGATTCTGCCGATCATCGCCGAGGTCGGCGACCCGGTGGTTCAAGCCCACTACCTCAAGGTGCTTTCCGAGACCGTCGGCATTCCCGATGATGTTATCCGCTCTCAATTGCCGAAGCGCGGCAATGCCGAGGCTTCGCCTCGGCAAACGGACGCCGAGGCGAAGCCTCGGCTTTCGCGAACGCGCATGCTCTCCGAGCGCCTTCTCGCGATATACCTGACCGACCCAAAGGTGCGTCCAGAAGTGCAAAACGGCCTTAAAAGCGAATATTTGGAAGGTGAAGAACTTAAGGACTTGTATGGCTGGGCCCTGGCGGGGTATACTCAAAACATCATTTCACTTCCCGCGCCAAGGGAAGAGCGAGCCATAGAGCTCGCCGAAATACTGCCGCTTAAGCTCGATGTCGAGCCCGCGGCCGAACCGCTTAACGAGGTTAAAGACATATTGAATATTCTCGCGTCGCTCCACCGCCAAGCGGTCCGCGAGCGGCTCGAGACAGAAATGCGCGACGCCGAAACGATCGGCGATGTTGCGCGTATCGAAGAACTCACCAGAGCGTTTAAAGAGTTATAGTTTTTTGGTTTTATGTCGAAAGAGAAACATAGGGTCGTTAAAAGAGTTGCTAAGCCGGTAAAACGCAAGGAAGAGAAAAAGAGCAAAGCCCCGCCCAAAGGAAAACCGGCGTCCAAACACTATAAAAAGGTCAAGCTAACGCGCGCGCCCAAGGCGCCGCCGCCTTCGGTTGAATCGGTCGAGTCGCTTCTAAACAAGGGGCGTCAGCGCGGGTTCATCACGGAGTCCGAGATCCTGCACACTTTTCCCGAGGTTGAGGATTATTTGGACGTTTACAATTCTTTCTTGGACGTGATCGACCACGTCGGTTTTCGCGTCATTGAAACGCGCGAAGGATTTTTGGGAAAACGCAAAGAGCACGAGGACATGATGAAGAGCGTCGGCGGCACCGAGCGCAAGATCAAGGAAAAGACCGGCGGCGCCGTCTACGACAACTTGACCGAGGATTCGATCCAAATGTATTTGCGCGAGATCGGCAAGATCCCGCTCCTCACCTCGGAACAGGAAGTGGAGCTCGCCAAGCGCAAGGAGAGGAACGAGCGCGAAGCCGAACGCAAGCTCATCGAGGCCAACCTTCGCCTCGTCGTTTCCATCGCCAAAAAGTTCGTGGGCAAATCACTTTCGCTCCTGGACCTCATTCAAGAAGGCAATATCGGCCTTTTCCGCGCGGTCAAAAAGTTTGAATACAGGAAGGGCTACAAGTTTTCGACCTACGCCACCTGGTGGATCCGCCAAGCCATTACCCGCGCGCTTGCCGACCAATCGCGCACCATTCGCATTCCCGTGCACATGGTCGAAACGATCAACAAGTTCCAGCAGATCGAACGCCAGCTCATCCAGGACCTTGGCCGTGAACCGCTTCCCGAAGAGATCGCCGCGGAAATGGGTTTGGAGATTGAAAAGGTCAACCATATCATCAAGATCTCGCAAGACACCGTCTCGCTCGAGACCTCGGTGGGCGAGGATGACGAGGATTCGACGCTCGAGGACTTTATCGAAGACGTAAAGAACGTCACGCCCGACCGCTCGGCCGCGCTCCAGCTGTTGCGCGATTATGTTAAAGACGTGGTCAAAGATCTTTCGCCGCGCGAACAGAAGATCCTCGAGATGCGTTTCGGGCTCACCGACGGCGTAACCCACACGCTTGAAGAGGTCGGCAAGGAGTTTGATGTCACTCGCGAGCGCATCCGCCAAATTGAGGCCAAGTCGCTTGAGCGCATTAAAGCGCATTCGCTTATCGAGAAATTAAGGGACTACTAAGACAATTTAAAAATACCCCCGCCGCTGGCGGGGGTATTTTTTTTTCCTAAACAACCTTTCTTCCGGTCAGGAGTCGGATGATGATTATAACGACGGCAATGACCAAGAGCACGTGGATGAAACCGCCCAAGGTAAAAGCGGTGATCACGCCCAAGAGCCATAAAACGATTAAGATGATGGCAATAGTCCACAACATATAAGGGGGGTTAAATATTGATTAATTATTATTTTTGATCACGCTTGTGAAATAAAGGGATCACATATTTGTTATTTATGAATTAATTTTTAATGGATAAATTGAAGACGGGCGCGAGCGCGCGAACAAGCGGATTGCGCCGATCAACGCTTAAGAATATTTTCTTGCCGCTCCGGCTTTTTACCAAGAGCAACGCGTTTACCAGCACTTTTACGTGCAGTGATGTGAGCGGCAGCGAAATGCGCAGGACTTTGGCGATCGTACTGATCGAGATCTTTTTGTGAATGATCAGCATGCGGAAAATACGAAAACGGTTGATGTCCCCAAGCGCCTTGAGCGCCGCGGCAAAATGATGATCGCTCTTGTTAAGAAATTTTCGATTTTGTTCGATCTCTTTTTTGGTGAGCATAAATTATTAAATATATTATCATTAAGGGCGAAGGATAGTTTTTTTGGAGAGCATGGCGGAATCGCGGGGAACTTCCGGAAAACCGACAATGATCTTTAGGGCGTTGGGTTTGATCGATAGCGAAACCGGGGTTTTCCCAAACACCCGCGCATCCGCGTCTACCGGTCGTCTTTGACTTGAAGTAACGCGGACAAACTTTGAAGTGTATTTAACGACATCGGGATGATTTTGTCGTCCGAACAGTTTTATCCGCATGATATGCAGCAATAAACTTATCTTGGACATGCGGTAACGGTGAATGGTCAGGGTATGGTCATTGAGCTTGGCGGTGCCGGCGATGGCGAGCCCGGCCCCCATATACGGACCGTTCGAGATCATGATGATGTGTGAATGGGAATCAAAACTGCGGCCCTCATCAAGTTCAATGTGAAGGGGAACGGAATAGAACCGCCGCATGTCTTTAATCAGTCCGAAAATCGCTTTCCAGTGACCTTGTTTCCACGACAAGTATTTTTTTTGATAATCGGCTTCCAGCCCGATGCCAACGCTTTCCAAGAAATACCATGGTTCGTTAACGCGTTTGCCGTCGACCAGTTCTTCCTCGAGCGAAACAATCTCTCCGACATCGATCGAGCGGACGTTGCCCATTTTAATGACCATCACGGCTTGTTCAAGGTTTGAGGGGATCGAAAGCATCCGCGCTACGTTCATATATGTCCCGAGCGGCAGGATCCCGAGCGCCGTCTCGGTACCGATAAGCCCGTTGGCCGCTTCGCCGACCGTTCCGTCGCCGCCGGCCACCAGCACGCGCTCATATCCGGCCTTGACCGCCTCGCGCGTTAGTTTTAACACATCACCCGGGGCGCTGGTCGGGGACTCGTCAAATTCGATCTCGTATTTTTTGAGCAAGTCATGGATATCCTCGAGCCGGGTGGCGGGATCGTGAAAAGACATCGGCCATTTTTCGCCGGCGTGCGGGTTATAAATTAATTTTGTTTTGATCATGTGATGCTGATAAGATTTTTATCGGTTGTGTCGGTTTTTGGCTTCTCTCTCAATAATCGAATTTCTTCAACGGCGCTTAAGACGATCTTGGCCATCAAATATCCGACAATGACACCGGCAATGACGTCGGTCGGGTAATGTGCGCCAAGGTAAACGCGGCTAAAAGCAACAAAGATGATGAAGATGAAGGCCGGCAGGCGCAGGAACCTGGGAAGAAAGGCGAGCAGAACAAAGAGAAATAACGTCGTATCGCGAACATGGCCGGAGGGATAGGAAGGAAATGCTTGCCAAATGCTGGTGGCGAGCGGGCTCAACGTATTCGGCAGAACCAGGAACGGCCGCGGTCGAAACAATAAGAGCGGGTTTAAGAATGCAAAGACGGTATCAACACCCAAGGCGATGAGGCAGGCGAGGAGCGCCCAGCGAAGATCTTTGCGCCGCGCGATTGCTATGTAGGCGAGCGCTATAAAAACGATCACGAACAGGAAGCTTAAGAATTGGGTTGGCACCAAAGGAAGAAAGCTGTAATTGACCGGCGCGACAAGCGCATTAAGCCAAGATGGGTGCGGCATGTTCTGCAAGAGCGCATAAGTGTAGCTGTCAAAATGCTGGATCGCTTTAACGTTCTCCACGATATAACCGGAGGCGGGGGAACCCACGACCAGCAACAAGATAAAAAATATGGTGAGGAGAAGCGGGTTAACGCGAAAACGTTTAGAAAGTCGGAACATATGATCAGGTGTTGTTTGCGACCCTAACGAGTTTGGGCGCGTAAAGTGACATTAAGAATATAAGGGCGATGGCGATTGAAAGCGGCAACGTTACAATGCGATACAGGAGCGTTATGAGCACCGACCGGTTCCAGGGAACGCTGAACGAGGTTAGAACTGCGACCAGCCCGCCTTCGGTAACGCCTAGTCCGCCAGGGATGATCGTGAGAATACCTTGGATAAGAGCGCCGATCGCGGCGGCAAACGCACCCTGCATCAGGGTCAAGTGCGCGCCTTGCGCTTGGGCGATACACCAGATAAGGATTCCGCCGATCGCTTGGCCGGCAATGCCGATGGCCATGACCGTGAGCCAAAATTTGACCCTCGTGGAGGCGGTTCGCCCGGAAAAGAATTTTTCCATGGCGCGCATTATATCAAGCAATCGGTCCACCCAGCCGTAATTCAGACCCTTGCGTTTTAGATATGAAATGAAGAGGAATAATTTTTTCGGTATAAGGATCGGAATGCTCAACACTGCCAAGAGGGCGAAGAGGCCGATGATCCAAATTCCCCAATGAGTGCTGGCGAGAAAGGCGCTCAATACGACCAAACAAGCCGCGGACCAGAGCTCGATCAACGCTTGCAAGAATACCGGAGCGATGACCTGCTCCATGTCGATATGCAGTTTTTTGTGGAACAAGACCGCGCGCCCGACCTCGCCGGCCGGAAGCGGCGTAAATGCTTCGCTCGCCACAAAGGCGCGCACTGTTTTAAACCAGGAGATATTGACGCGGTTAAAGCGTAAAATCATGAAAAAACGGGTGGCTTTCGTAAAACTGATGAATAAACTGAAAGCGATGAGGATCGCGAAAAAACTCCAGCTTAGGGTTTTGAGCAAAGCATAGGCGTCTTGCCACGAAAAAGCGCGGGACATGAACTAGGCGGCGATGCCGACGGCGATGATCGCAAAAATGTATGGCAACGTCTTTTTCATACCTGCACCCTTTCTTTTTTAGCGAACAAGCGTCGAACGGATCGGACAATAAGCAAGATCCCAAATCCGACAAAATATCCCAGAACGAGCCCCGCCAGCACATCGGTGGGATAATGAGCGCCAAGGTAAATGCGGGTGTAACAGATCCAGATCGTCAAAATAATGAATGGCCAGAAAAGTTTTGGCGCAAACCCGGCGAGCACGCTGGAATAAAGCGCCATGTCGCGGACGTGTCCGGAGGGATAGGTCGGCCAATTGACCCAGATCGCTTTAGCGCTCGCGGAAAGCGAGTTTGGCAAATGAAGGAACGGCCGATCGCGCATAACATAGGCATTGGTCAATTTGTACAGAATGGTATCGATAAGGATCGCGAGAAGTAGCGCGAGCGCGGCCCAGCCGATATCCTTGCGTCGGAAAATGACGATGTAAATAAAACCCAAGGCAAAGACGAAATATAGAAAACTGGGAATGAACGTTCCGCCCCACGGCAGGAAGTTAAAATTGAAAGGGCTGACAATGGTATTGAGCCAAGCCGGATGCGGTCCCAGATTGAGCTTCTCGTATATCCAACCGTCGAAAGCGGAAATTATGGCAATGTGATCCAAGACATTCCCGACAAGGATGATGCCAATGGTGGTAATGACGATTATCAAAATGCCTAAAACAATGCTTCGCACCGGGTGCGCGCTCACTTTATTTTGAATGTAGAGAGCGGCATTCATTACTTATATAGTTAAGCAACTATTTAACTATTTAAGCATACC
>CAIQCM010000020.1 GCA_903870305.1 uncultured bacterium | reverse complement strand
TTTTTCTTCATACTCATTCTCATTTTCTCTCCGCAACTATAACGTTCGGCACCTGCACAATGCTGTTCATGGTTTCTTCGTAAGAACCCGCATGAACGGAAAAGCCGGTTGAAGTGCCGCCGTCGAGGTTAAGGACATTATTCCATTTCACGCCCGTTTTTTCCAGCAAACTGACGAGCGCTGGAAACGAGATGCTGTCTTCGGGAACAGCGCCGACGTAAACATCGCCGCTCGTGTCGGTTCCGACGACCGTGCGACGAGCGGTATGTTCGTCTTTAAAGGACTTGACCGGTGCCTCGTTCTTTATAAGAAGCGGAAAACTTTGCGCCGCCTCGGTCAGGGTGGCGAGATCAATTTTTTGAATTGCCGTATCGATCACGGCGGGGGCGGGGGAGAGTTCGAGCAAACCCGACTTGTCGAGGTCGTATTTGCGATCATTTACGAAAGTGCCGGCGGTTTTGAGAAGTCCGGTCGGTTGGAATTTTTCGTCAAAGTAGACGCCGTTTGCGACAAAAACCGCCTTGGGCAAAGAGGCGGCCCACGCCTCAACGGTCGAGGGGGCGGTGCGGTTTTCAAAGCGCCAGTTGAATTTATCTTTGGCAAAACGGTAAAGAATAAGGCGAGCGCCGCAAACGTCGGCGCTGCAATCAAAACGCGAGATATCGGGCGCGGCCGTTGTCCATGCCGGAATTTTTGATCGATCGGCCGCCGGCGCGCGGGCGATCATTGCAGTGCTTGGCAAACACCCGGCACCCAGCAGGACAATGATCGGCGCGAACGCGAATATCTTTAGCGACATAGATGAACAGTATAACAGAAAGACGCGTCAGTTGGACAAAAACCGGTTTAGCTGTTAATGTTAGCCACTAGTCACCTAGTATTTTTTGTATGAAAAAGCGCATCATCATCGGTTCCATCATTGTCATTGTCGCGGCTTTGGCTGTTTGGGGTTATTTTGCTTCGCAAAACAAACCCGTTGTGCCGACGGTTAAAGCGACGCGCGGCAATATCACCGAAACGGTGCTGGTAACCGGCACGACCACGCCCATTCAAAGCGTCGATCTCTCGTTCGAGCAGGTGGGTAAGGTCAGCGCGGTGTATGTGAATGTCGGCGATAAGGTCAAAACCGGCGAGCCGCTGGTCGAGCTGGAAAAGAGCGGCCTCCTCGCGCAACTGGCTCAAGCCAATGCCTCAGTCGCGAGCGCTCAGGCGCAACTGGACGAGTTAAAAAGCGGCACCCGGCCGGAACAGATCGCCATCGAGGAGGTTCGCGTGGCGAACGCTCAGGTGGCTTTGAGCCAAGCGCAAAAATCCATGATAGACGCGCTCATTGACGCCAACGCCAAAGCGATCGACGTCATGCATAACAAGACCGATGAGGACTTCGCTAATCCGCAAACCAACAACCCCATCCTTAATTTTTCCGCGACCGATCCACAATTAAATATCGATCTGGTGAGCGAGAAAACGGCGATCGAGAATGCACTTTCGGCTTGGGGAACGTCCCTTGGCGCCATAACCGCCGACTCCGACCTGTTGTCCGCGAGCGCGGACGCTAAAAAATATTTGAGCCAGATAAAAACATTCATCGACAAACTGAACGACGCGCTCAGCACCGCCATTCCCGCTTCCGCCGTTTCGCAAGCGAGCGTCGCCGCTTGGAAAATTGACGCGGGAGCCGCTCGATCCGAACTGGGTCTGGCCATTTCCGGCGTCGGTTCAGCTGAAACCGGTTTATCTTCGGCCCAAGCCAATCTGTCGCTCGAAAATAACAATTTGACGTTGCAAAAAGCCGGCAGCACGCCGCAGCAGATCGCGGCCCAACAAGCGGTTGTTGACCAAGCCAAGGCCGGCATTCAAGGCATTCAGGTACAACTCGGTAAAACGGTCCTGCGATCGCCGATCGACGGCGTGATTACCGTCCAAGGCGCCAAGCTCGGGCAGATCGTCACCGTCACGACCTCGGCGATCGCCAACTCCTCGCTCATCTCGATAATTTCATTGAAACAATTGGAGATCGACGCCGACATTCCCGAGGTGGACGTTGGACGCTTGGCGCTGGGACAACCGGTTTCGATCACTTTTGACGCCTTGCAGGGCGAAACCTTCAAGGGCTCGGTCATGGAGATTGATCCCGCGGAAACGATCATTGGCGGCGTGGTCAATTACAAGATCAAAGTGGCGCTGGCGTCGACCGATCCGCGGATCAAGAGCGGATTGACCGCAAACCTCTCTATTCAAACGGCGGTGCGGACCAATGTCGTGTTGCTGCCCCAATACGCCATTCAACAGAATAACCAAGGACCCTTTGTGCGCGTTGTGAACGGAAAGACGACCACGGACGTGCCGGTCACGCTTGGCATTCGCGGAAACGACGGGAATGTTGAGATAATCTCGGGTGTCGCCGAAGGGCAAGAGGTTCAGAACGTCGGCCTTAACCCGTAATCAGATGATCATCGTAAAAGACCTGGTCAAGAACTACGTTGACGACGGCACCGTGACCGCGGCGCTCGCCGGCGTCAGTTTTGAAATTAAAGACGGGGAGTTTATCGCGATCATGGGGCCGTCCGGGTCCGGCAAATCCACGCTCCTCAATATTTTGAGTTTTCTCGATCGGCCGACCTCGGGCGAATATTCTTTTAACGGAAAAAAGATCGATGAATTGAACGACAAGGACCTGGCGCGCGTCAGGAACAAGCAAATGGGTTTTGTTTTTCAGTCCTTCAACCTGCTTAGCCGCGCGACTGTTTATGACAATGTGGAAATGCCGCTTCTCTATGAGGCGGGCATTGCCGTCGCCAAAAGAAAAGAGTTGGTGGAAAAAGCCATTACTTCGGTGGGCTTGGCCGA
>CAIQCM010000019.1 GCA_903870305.1 uncultured bacterium | reverse complement strand
GGGATCGCCGCCTTGCCGCAGATCCGCGACAACCCGACGGTCAATTTTTCGAACTACTGGGTGGAGGGGGTCTCAAAAAAATCCGTGAACCAGAACTGGGCTTGGGATTTTCTTGAATTCGCCGCTTCCGCCGGAGAAGCGAGCAAATATCTTGCGGCCGCTGAACGTCCGACCGCCTTGCGCTCGCTTATCGACAAACAGACCCAGGACATTAACCTCTCGGTCTTTGCCTCGGAAATACTCACCGCCAAGTCGTGGTACCGCGGCAACAACGATGCCTCTGCGGAACAGGCGTTATCCGACCTTATTTACTCGGCATTGAACGGCGGCGATATCCGCCAAGCGGTGCAGAACGCCGCCAACCGCGTGGAAGAGACGTATCAATGACGGATGAAGCATGAAACACGCAACATGAAGCATTTTTGACCCAGCAAAGCTGGGTCTTTAATGTTCCATGTTTCATGATTCATGTTCCATATTCCACCGAAATAGTGTATAATATTGAAATATGCGCAAATGGCTTTATGCACCGCCGGCGATCGTTTTGGGACTTTTTCTGCTCATAGCCGGGGTCTCTTTGGCGCCAAAGCCGGTTTTTGCCGGGTGCTGCATATACGGCACCAACTCAACCGTATCGGGCGATTACTGCAGCGGCGATCCTGACTGCAATCCGCCGATCGCTCCGGGCAAAAGCGGATCATGCAATCAAGTCGTCACCACCTGCACCGCACCACCGGCAGCGGCGCCGACAACCGCTGCACCCGCATCGACGGCCGCAACTTCCACATCGGGCTGCAATCCTTCGGACTACAAAGCGCCCGGCGGACTGCTTGCCGACGTGACAAATACGGCCTGCACGGCCTGCGGACAATGCACCATTGCCGATATTTTTATTGTGGGTAATACTGTAACCAAGCTTATCCTCGGGCTTTCCGGTTCGATCATGCTCCTCATGATGATCTACGCCGGATTTCTTTTCCTCACCTCAAGCGGCAATTCCGGTCAGATCGACACGGCCAAAAAGATCATTTTTGGCGCGGTCATCGGCCTCGTCATTGTCTTCGCCGCCTACACCGCCGTTCAATTCATCCTTGGCGCCCTTGGCGTGCCCAACGTGCCCGAGATCTTCAGCCGACCGTTCCTGACCGCGGCGAAAAAATAGAAGTTCTCGACTTCGGCCAGCTAAGCTGGTCTTCGCTCGAACAATATCTCCCTTATGTCAAAACTGACAACGAAGATTGTTTGCGGATCAATGCTTGTTTCAGCGCTTTTAGCCATGGGTGTTTTTGTTTCTCCCGTCTATGCCGATGGAACTTGCGTTTGTTCAATGGACACGCCTACAGGGACCGCTATTTCTTGTTCCGACGACTCAGTTTGTAAAAATAAATGTTCTTCTGGAAACGCCAACGGCACTTGTTCAACCGCTTCCGGAACCGCAACCCCCACCTCCACCCCCACTTCCGGCAATCCGGCGGCGGGAAAATTGGATAACCCACTTTCGGGTGTGTGCAGCGCCACCATAACCGGGCAGCAGTGCGTTCAGCTTATTATCGGCAACGTGATCAAGGCGGCGCTGGGCATTGTCGGTTCGATCGCGCTCCTCATTATGACCTATGGCGGCTTTCGCTGGCTTACGGCCATGGGCAACAGCGAGAGCGTGGAAAAGGGCAAGGAGACGCTCATTTGGGCGGCGCTCGGCTTGGCCGTCATCTTTGGCGCGTACGCGGTCACAAGCTACATCATTACCAAATTGACCACAAAATAGCGTGTGTATAAGCATTGCCGCGGCATACGGTCGCGGCAATACCCGTACCCATTCTATGAAAGGGGGTGACATGAAATGAAGTTATTCAAAAAGATCAGCTCGATCGGCGCGACCGTCGGTTTGTTGGTATTGCCTTTGGCCTCCAGAGCCGCGCTTGACTCGTCGCTCGGACTTGTTAACGGCAATGTCGCCAGCGCCACCGGACTCGGATCGCAGGATGTGCGCCAGACGATTGGCAAGATAATCAACGTCGCCTTGTCGCTTCTGGGCATCATTGTTCTGGTTATCATCATCTACGGCGGATTCCTCTGGATGACCGCCGGCGGAAACGATGAAAAGGTTGGCGAAGCCAAAAAGTGGATCTTCGGAGGCATCATCGGCCTCGTCATCATCCTCTCGGCTTACGCTATCGCCTCGTTCGTCATCTCGAACTTGGTTACAGCCACGACCGGATCCTAAAAGCACGTCTGCAGACACGCACCATGCACCGCGGGTGCATGGCCCCGCACCTTCTTTGTAACGAACTGTGATCTCAATCTTAGAAAGTACCTGTGAAATAGATTGGATTTAGTTCGTTGCTTAATGAAGGTGCGGGGCTATGCACCCCACCAAAAAAATCGGGCTCATAGCAACCATCGCCGGCATTTTTGCCGCGCCTTTTGTCGCGTTAGCGGCTTACACCGGCGACACCGGACTTGGCGCCACCGCGAGCCAGGCCGGACTTGGCGCGTCGCCAGATGATCTTTCAGTCGTGATCGGCACGGTGATCAAAACCGCGCTCGGAGTAGTTGGCGTTGTTTTCTTGGTCTTAATGGTCTATGCCGGCTATATTTGGATGATCGCGCGCGGCGACGAGGCCAAGGTGGAAAAAGCCAAGGACACGATCGTGAACTGCATCATCGGCGTCGTCATCGTTGTCGGCGCTTACACCATTACGAGTTATATAATTACGCAATTTAATAAGGGCGGGGCTGGAGGAGGAACGCCGGTCTCCGGCAAGATTAAAAGCGGCGGTTCTTGCTCTCTCTTCGCTAATCCTTCCCAATGCGAAACCGGTGACTGTACAGTCGTCAATGGTACTGCAATATGCCCATAAAAGTATGAAAAAATATCTAATAGCATTGACCGCATTTTTTCTCCCCCTCGCCGCCAAGGCGCAGGACTTGGGCGGGGGGTTGCTCGACAAGACCGCCGGCGATCAAGCCGGCTATTCAAAAATGCCGATCGAGCTGCTCGTCGGGAATATAATCAGCATCGCGCTCGGCATCCTTGGCCTTATTTTCTTGGTTCTTACAGTCTATGGCGGCTACATTTGGATGATCGCACGCGGCGACGAGGCCAAGGTGGAAAAAGCCAAAGAGACCATGACCAACTCGATCATCGGCCTGGCGATCGTCTTGGGCGCCTATGCTATCACCTACTTTGTCGTGAGCGGGTTAATCCAAGGCACACTAACCAAATAATATGCGCCGAAAAATTTCCGCAATTTTCGCTTTAATAGTTGCAGGCGCCATGCCGCTTGTTTCGAAAGCCGCCGGCGGGCCAACGGTCATCCAAAAACTCCAAAGCGCCGGAGGCGGCGCGGGATATTCCACAGCCGGAAATGGCGACGCCATCTTCGCTTATGTCGGGCTGATCATCAACGTCGCATTATCGCTTTTGGGCCTCATCTTTTTAACGCTCATCATCTATGGCGGTTATGTTTGGATGACCACCGGCGGCGACGAAAGCAAGGTCGAAAAAGCCAAACAAACTTTCGGCCGTGCGGTGATCGGACTCGTTATCGTCATCTGCGCTTATGCCATCGCTCACTTTGCCGTGCCGGCGATCTATTGCGCCGGAAACCCCGGCGTGCCCGCTTGCAGCGTAGCGAGTTTTTAGAATTTTAGAAAATAAATAACCCCCTGCCGGCTTTCCGGTCAGGGGGTTTTGCTACTTAACGGCCATACTGGCCTCTGGGCAAGTGATGATATCGATCATGCGGTGGCTCCAGTCCAACACCTCCTTTTCTCCCACCCTGATCATGTCATCAATGCACGCGATGTTGTCGGAAGGAATAGTGCGGCCCATGGGGTCCAGCATCCAGGACGCGGCTTGCGCCACAACCCGAACCTTGCCCTCGCCCGAACCGTCCAAGAATTGACTTGGCGGCAAAGCGACCACCTGATCGCCTCCCAACTGTAGAAAGGCGATCGTGAATACGTGGTCATGCATGCGCACTGAGCGCAGAATAGGAACCTCGACGCCGGACACCCAGAGACGGGTGATCACGAGCGGCTTCTGGCCCCTGAACAGCACGGAGTTGTTCACCGTAATGTTGTTGATGTTGTTGGTGAACGGCGCCTGAACGCCCGCCTGCGAGCCATAGAACGGTTCCGGCGGACGCGGCGGGATGGGAGTGTTCCGGAACGGATACGACTCGGTCATTTGCGTTGCCGCCTGCTGTTGGGTTGTGACAAGACAGCCCGACGACATTGCAACCAGAATCGTGAGTGCAAACGTACTGTTGCGTATCATGGTAGTTCTCCTTACCGGCTGAAGACGCCGATGAGCGTTGCTTGGTTGTTGGTGAAATCGCTTTCCTGCGTCTGAGAAACGCGATCCGCGATAGTGTTGTACATTGCGGCGTTCGTCGAGTCGTCTCGCGCCGCAACGCGCAGGATGCCGATGAGGTCGCTGTTGTAATGCGCCGCCCGTACCCGCCCGACAATGGACGGATCGATCGGCGCCGGTTTTTGGGGTTGCTGCACGGCGGGCTTTGGTTCAGGCGATGGCGCCGGAGCCGAAGTTTCTGTTTCTTGCTTCGCGCCCTTGCCCGGCTTTCCGGACGCTGGCGCTTTTCCCTTTGTACCTCCTTGCGATGCGGCAAACAGCGCGCCGAGATCCATCACGTTGTTCTCCAGCTCCACCATGGCACCTCTGGTTTTCTTAAGCTCGTCTTTCAGCTTGCCGTCGCTCTTGTTCTGTTCCTGAGGGAAATTGCTAAGCACGAACTGCTTATACATGTCGCCGTAGGTCGCGAGCAGATTGGTTTCCGCGCATGCGGCCACCATCATCGAGTTTCCGGTTGCTACCTGCACAAAGAACGTGCCGGCATCATACGCGTAACCGTTCACGTACACATAGTTGCCCGAGTCGCCGGTTCCGCCTTGATCGACGTAATGGCAACCGTTAGGGAGCGCGACCGGAAGCGCTTGGCGCACCTTGACGCTCGCAAGCGGAATGGCGCAAGCAGACAGGGTCATTGCAGACAACACGAACAATAGAAACTTCTTCATTGGAACTCTCCTTTCCCGCAAGCGGGAATTTGAAATTGGTGAAATTGTCAAGATACCACCTCGACATCTAGAACGGCTAACTATAGCAAAAAATATCAATTTTGTCAAGATACAGGGGTCTAAAACGGCTATTTATCAATAAAAAGAGCCGGCCGTGGAGTGTCCACGACCGGCTGAGAGGAACGATTACTGATCGCCGCCGAGATCTTTGATCAACTTCTTGTGCCGCTCTTGCATTCGAGCGTAGATCGGATCGGACGGCTGCTTTGGTATTGCCGCAGTTGTCGATGGTATCTTGGCGGGTTTGGGTTTGACGCCGTTGCCCGGGGTCGGCGGGGGCGCGGGTGGTGGCGGTGGCTGGGGCTCGCCGTAGACGAGCGGCTTGGGCTTGCCGTCCATTTCGCCCCTGATCACGGTGTCCAAAGCGTCGAACTCGAGGCGCTCTTGCGCATTGGACCGTTTGGCCTTGAGCACATTGAACCGCATCAGATGTTGCATGGTCTCCGGTCCGACGTCGGCCTTGCATTGGCTGACCAATGTTTGATCCGACGGCGTGCCGTGAACATAATACTCCTTCATGCAGAAATCCCGCCCGCCCTTTGCGGCGAATGACGGAGTGACGCAAATGAACGCCGCGGAAACGAACGTGAAGATTGACATAGCGAGAGCGGCCGGGCGAAGAAACTTGACTTCGCGGTCGCTGGTGACGGCCCACGCGATAAAGCCGAACGTGCCGAGGATCACCAAAGAGAACTCGCTCGGATTCGTGAAGATCTTGAATCGATACTGAAACTGCGCCAGTGTTACCGCTCCAAGGAAGATCGACCACAGAAGTTTGGTAAGACGCTTGGCTTCGATCACGAGCGGCATGATGATGGGATCGGTGATGCCACTTAGCCCTCTGCCGACAAATTCCGGCAGAAGCCGAATGGCTTCTTCATACCCGCGCCGCGCCGAGAGAAGCGCGAAGATAATGAGCTCTTCGAGCACCTCGAACTTCCCCAGTTGCCAGAGTGCCGTGAAAAAGGCAAAGACCGCGGGTGCAACGAGCATGAGCCCGGCGGCATATTGAACGACCATGGCACGATGCGGATCGACCTGCATTTGGCCAACCGCGCCAATAGCCAAGGCGCCAATGACCGCAACAAAGAGCGCCCACTTGGCGCGCCGGAGCGACTTCTCGCTCTTTTGCCAACGCACCTTCGCTTCCGTGCCAAGCCAATGAACGGCCGGGCTGCGATAGGCCGCCTTTACGCCGCGACGAGTCGCGGTTGCGAGTCCTGTGCGATTTTTGTATCCCAACCAACAGAGAACGGCCTTTGCCGATTCATTCAATATTCTCATGACGGACTCCTTTCGCCAAAGCGCGTATGCATTTCTGCAATATGCACTTTGTCTTTGAGGTTGACGATATTTCTTTCAAGAACCCAGGCCGTAAAGCCCTTGCTGTTCTTGATCCTGTTCTCCCAAGCGAAGTCCTCGATCTCTTCGAGGCGCTTTTGTTTTGCGGCGAAGACAACGGCGCTCGCAGTAACGCGTGCGTCAAGGGTTTTGGCCTTAGCAGGCAGAGAAACGACGAGCTTTTCCCCCTTCTCAGCCGCGGTCTTGATGCCGTTACCGACCTTACGGAAGCCGTGATCGATCCCATGAAACACATCGGAAACTCCTTGCAGAGTTCCGTCAGCGATCTTATCGTATCGAGCCACCGTCTCCGGTCGAAAAAGCGGCTTCTTCGGCTTGGATGCCTCGACCTTGGCCTTTTCGGCGTTGTCCTTTTCTTCGCGAAAGCGAGTGATCTCGGCCGCGACTTCGGTCTCGCAGATGCAGACGGTATTCAGCCCTTCGTCCGAAGATGATGGCGTTCTGCCTTCCTTTTCCATGAGCGCCGAGGCGATCGCGGTTGCGACCATGTGGCAGTCATCGCGCGGCGTTGTCCGCGCTTGTTTCTGCTTCTTGCCATTTCCGGAATTAACCTCTTCATACGTCGTCACGCTGTGATGGTTTGCCGGACAAGCCAAGAGATAAACCACGCCGGGATGCGAGTCACAGAGCATAAGCCGCTTTGGCGTGAAGGTCGGCGCCGACGCCTTTCCCGCGCCGCCGCCTTTTTCCTGGAGGATATGGTTGAATTCCGCGGTGACCATCGGGGCGAGATCCATGATGCGATCCTTGGTCTTCGGGTCGATTCCCGGATAGAAATGTTCAATCGCCTTGGCGAGAACCAGTCCCGCCCCGCCGCCGCCCAATACCGACGCTATTTCCGACGGTATTCCAAGAACGGTTTTCCCGCCAAAAATCTTCTTCACCACTTCCGGTGACGCATTAACCAATAAATGGGCTATCGCCTTGGCGACCAAGGGCATTGACGCATCAATGCTTGCATCACGAAAATCCGTATTTTTATCCGGTTTATCAGCCATGTTCAATTCTCCTTTTTTGTTGTTCAAAATGTCAACGAGCGCCGCCGGAATGTGATTCCAGCAACAGCTGAAATTAACATTATTTTACATAAAAGTCAAGGGGGTATATGGAAGTTTGTTGGCTGCCTGCGGGCAGCGACGCGATGCCAATATACCAATGCATGCGAATCTACCAATAAACTCCGCATGTAGAAAATTAAAAAAAGAACCGCTACGACCGTGTGCATTGCTGCACAAGATCGTAGCGGTAAGTTCGATTATTCGCCGGCCGCCCGTTCGTCGAACTCGGGCGAGATGGTCTCGCTCGCGCTCGGCGCTTGCGGCGCGGTTTGCGGTTGTGGCTCGGACGCCACGGCCGCTTCGGTTTCCGTTTCTTCCGTTTCTTGCTTGGGCTTTTGCCGCATGGCTTTCACCATGTTGCTTTCCCGGCCGTAGCAAGTATTGATCGCGTCGATCCAGACCGGCAAAGCGGCGCTTGCTCCCGTCACGTCCTTGCCCAACGGCTGATTCTGATTCTTGTGCCCCATCCAAACCGCGCCCCAATACGAATCGGTACCGCCGACAAACCAAACGTTGGTCGATTTGTCCGTGGTGCCGGTCTTGCCGTAAGCGGTCTCGGGCAATCTGCCCCTTGCCTTGTGTCCCGTCCCCTCTTCGACGACCGCATTGGTCAGCGTCTGCATATACCGCAGGGTCTGTTCCGTCACCACCTCAACGCTTTCGCGGCTCGGCAGTTGCGGCGCACCCTCGCCCTCGATCCTCATTATGAATCCGGGCTCCCTGTAATAACGGTCATGCGCGATTGCCATGTACGCCCCGAGGAGCCCGATCGGCGCAACCGGAGTCGCACCCAAAGCGATCGATGGATTCTCGTGCGGCGGATCCTTCTTGCTCCACTTAATACCCGCCTTCTCCGCCAACGCGATGGTTTGCCTAACCAGACCGAACTCAGGGCATGATGCAAGTGAGTACTCGCCCCTTTCAAGCAGGGTCGACCCTGGCCACAAGCCGCAGATCGCTCTCGCCGCAACACGGTTAAGTGATTCGGCGTAAGCGTTCCTGACCGTGAAGAAGGGCACTTCCGAGGCCTCGCCGCGATAGTTGTTCGGCGTCCAATCATCGCCGGTATTGTTCTTGTAGGTGGTCAAGACGTTAGAGAAGACCGTTTCAGGGGTGAATTTCTTCGCCTCAAAACCCGCCGCGTAAACCAACCCTTTGAACGTCGAGCCCGGCTGGCGCCACGCCCTCAAGGCATTATTCATGCCTCCGGGCTTGTAGTTGGGTCCGCCGACCATTACCAGAACTTCGCGTTCGGAGTTCATGATGATGACCGCGCCCTCAGCCCCACCGATCTTGGCAAGACCGTTTCTCAACTGCTCTAAGACGATCGCTTGCAGTTTGATGTCGATCGTCGTGTAGATCTTCCACCCCAGCATTTTGATCTCTTCCTTGTCGCCCTTGAAGATCTCCATGAGCCGGTCGGAAACCAGATCAATGATCTCTTGCCCCGTCTTGGCATCCTCGTCCCTGTCGGAAACGATCTTGATCTTTTCAGCAACCGCCGATGCGTATTCGGAATCGCTTATCATCTTCTCTTTACGCATCCGGCCCAAGACATGCTCCTGCTGCCGTTTTGCCGCATCAAAGTGATTCCTGGGGTTGTATTTGGTCGGCGACGGATGAATGCCAACGAGAAACGCGATCTCGGCAAGCGACGCCTGCCTGATCGAGTGGCCGAACCAATGCTTGCATCCGGTCTCAATCCCAATGCGACCGTCGCCATAGTTCACGATGTTCAAGTACAGTTCGAGGATTTCCCTCTTGCTATATTTTTCTTCGAGACGTTTGGCGATGATCATTTCGCTGATCTTTCGATCGTATGACTTCGCGCTTGAGAGCAGATAATTCTTGGCGACCTGTTGCGTGATCGACGAGCCGCCTTGTTTCATGCGACCCGCGAGCGCGCTCTTGGCGCCGGCGCGAAGCGTCCCTATATAATCAATTCCGCCGTGATCAAAGAATCGTTGGTCTTCGGCGGCCGTCGTGGCTTTGGGGACCATTGGAGGAAGGTCGTCGTAATCAATGTGCTCGTGTTTGACCAAGCCGATCTCGCCGATCTTTAACCCATTGCGATCAAAGATCTCGGACATGACCGGTCGTTTCTTCGTGATCTGCGCCACCGTCGGAAGTCCCGGCGAGAGCGTGATCACTTTGTAGACGAGCCACAATCCCCCGGCGATCATTACAAGAACGGTGAGCGAAGTAATGCACAGCACTGCCAGCTTAACGATGAACATCGCTATTGATCCGGGCCGCTGGTCGCGGCAATCGATTTGCTTTGCCATTTGCGGCCTCCTAAATTTTCAAAGTGCCCCCGCTTACGGCGGGGTTTAACGCGTTTCATGGAATATCCAGGAAACATCGAATTATGCCATAAAATGGAGAAAATGTCAATCGCGACAAGGTCGCGAAGAACCAAAAACCAAGAACCAAATTCCAAAAATATACGAATATACGTCAAAATGCTGTAAAATACGACTATGGCGGCAAAACGAGAAAAATTGATCTTATGGGCGGGGGTCGTTGTTTTTGCGGCAACGATCTTTATTATCAGTATTTTTAAATACTTCCGTTTCGGCTTTAACGGGTTCGATCTGGCCATCTACAACCAGACATTTTGGAACACCGTCCACGGCCGCTGGTTCATGACCTCGATCAATCCGCCGAGCTACCTTGGCGACCATGCCGAATGGCTCATTGTCGCGCTCGCGCCGCTTTATGCTCTTCTCCCCCACCCACTCACTTTGGTTTTATTGAACATCATTGCCATTGCCGTCTCCGCGATCCCGATCTGGCTCATTGCGAAAATAAAATTCAGCGACGCCAAAACGCGTCTGCTTTTCCCGCTTCTCTGGCTTATCAATCCTTATGTCTGGAATCTTTCGCTCTTTGAATTTCACATGATCACTTTCGCCGTTCCTCTGACCTTGTTTGCAGCGTATTTCTTTCTCAAGGATCGTTGGATCGCTTTCATGGTCATGGTCGCGGCGCTGCTGCTTTGCCGCGAGGACATGGCATTCATTGTTATCGGCTTTGCGCTTCTTGCGGCATTTGAAATGATCCGACGCCGCAAACAGCGAAGCGCTGTTGTTAAATGGATCATCGTTCCGATAATTCTTGCGATCATTGTCTTCGCGCTCGACCAAAAGATCATTGCCCATTTCAATCCCGATGGCATTTATAAATTCTTTATTTTGTATTCTTGGCTCGGCTCAAGCGCCGGCTCGATCGCGAGCGCGATCATCCGCGACCCGCTCAAGATCGTCCTTCATCTTTTCTCGCTCACCAACCTGTATCTGGTTCTTGCGCTATTGCTGCCGGTCTTGTTTTTGCCGTTTATTCGAGCGCGCTTCCTTATTGTCATCGCCATCGTTTCCATTGAATACATGCTGACCTCAGGCGGCGGCGAGGGCGTTATCATCAAAACCCAATATGCGGCCGCTTTTCTGCCGGCTATCATACTTGCCGCGCTTGAGGGTTACGAGCGGCTGATGAATTCCAAAGCCATTTTAAAATTCATTCCCAAAGAGATCTTGCCCGCTATCATGATCGCCGCGAGCGTCTATGTTTGGCTCGTCTACGGCCCAGGCATCGGTCTTGCGAACGGCTTTGCCGCGCCGGACGCGCGTGCGCAGGCGATGCAAGCGGCCGTCGCGCTCATTCCAAAGAACGCGCCCGTTGTGGCATCGGTGGACGCGCTCACCGAACTTTCATCGCGGCAAACCGTATATCCGGCAACCTATTTTTGGATCGGAAAAAAGCAATACGGCACTTCGGACTATTCCGTACCGATCGCCCCGGAATATGTCTTGCTGGATCAAAAGGACTTTGTTTATTTCGCCATGGTCTATCCGCGCCTCGACTGGGCGAAAAAACTCTATCCGACGGCTCCGGCGCGATTGCGCTCGTTCCTTGAAAATGGAAATTACGGGATCGTCTTTGACCGCAACGGCATTGCCGTTCTAAAGCGCGGCGCCGGCGGTCCGCTCCCTTTCGTCGCGGTCCATGAAACAAAGCCCGCGATCTTGAACGCAATAAATGAAAAAATGGGGCCGCTCGATTTTTTGGGCTGGGCGCCCGGCGCAACGGGAATGCATTTGTTCTTTTCTGCGGATCAAAAAATTGGAAAAGACCTGGTGATAAAAATAAACGGCGAATTTTTTCCTTTAGGGAACGGTCTTTATCCGGCCACCGATTGGAAGCCGGGTGAAACTGTCGAGATCATGCCGCCGGTTGCGACCGGTAAAATGGAGATGCGGCTTTATACGGTGAGCGGCGGCCTTAATGTCGCCTCCGACGGAAGCTTGGTATTTGGTCTTGATACGGCGCGGCCGGAGAGCGACATTGTCACTTTTCCGTGAGGCCTTGTTTTTCGCGCGCAACGAACCGAAAGAACCAGACAAGAAAAATAACGAACAGCGCGATGGAGACGAGCGTCCAAACAACCAGATCGTTCACTGTTTGCAGATAGCGGCTTATAGCGGACGACCAGAATTGCGCATAATTCATGTCCATGAAAATAACGATCGAGACGGCGACAGCAGCCAGTGCAACCACCCACGATTCGCCCATGATCACGGCAATAAACGGCAGGAGCGGGTAAAGATAGCGTTCGTGCATTTCCGTCGGCAGCATGAAGAATGAGAAACACATTGCGGCAGCGGCGGCAAAAACGACCGTGCGCGACGGCCTTTTCGGCAGTACGTAAATGATCGCTGCGACCATGATCGCCAAAGCAAGAAGCCCGAGATTGCGATAGCTTAAGCCCAGGAATGTTTCCGCATCCGAAATCCAGCGGCCGGAAAACATGTGAAGCAAGAACCACGGATTCCAAGCGTTGATCGAGACCTTGGGGAACAGGCCGACCGAACTCCGCATACTGTTCCATATGCCGGAAAGCGACGAGACAATCGCAAAGGGAAGCGCCAGCGCGGCGGCAAGCGCGGCGGCCGGCACCAATTCCCAAGCCATTTTTTTAAAACCCGAGCCCCTCCAATGGAGCGCGGCGATGAGCGGCAGGACGGCGATCGCCTGAACCTTGAAGAACATGCCCGCGACAAGATACATCCACGCGCCGCGATATTTGCGATCAGAGGCCGCGAGTACTGAAAGCGTCATGCAAACGGTGTGAAGGCAATCAACTTGGCCGAAAACGGCCGAGTCGAACCAAACGGCCGGGTTGAACAGGATAAAAGCCGCCGCCGCGAGGCGTGAGCGCGGCTTGGCGCAACAATAAACAATGCCGGCGAGAATAATGTCGCCAAAGATGGCCGGCGTTTTAAGAAAGACGCGCCCCGCTTCGGTCGTCGCTTGCGCGGCCGGACCCAAAAATGCGAGCACCGGAAAAAACAGCGCATAATTAGGGAAGGAGAGTTTCATCCACGTCCCGGGCCAATAGAAGTGGAGAAAATTAAAATGCTGGCCCGTGGCCGCCCAATAAGCGAAAGCGCCCATGTCGTACTCGCTGCCTTTTTGCGGGGCCAAATAAAAACGGAAAGCAAGCGCGGCAAGCGTGAGCGCGGCAAAACCGGCCACCGAACGACGGTCGGCGCTGCCGAATATTTTATTGATCCTTTCGACGATTTTCATTTGAGAAGATAGATCTCGGAGTCCTTATCAATATAAACGCGCGTGAATTTTCCCGAACTCACAAGCATCCGGTCGAGATCAAAGTGCACGCGGTCCGCAAGCACATATCGGGAATTAAGCTCGTGCATCACGCCAACCGGATCTTTGGCTTTGCCTAAAGTAAAATTAACGTAATCCCAGTAACGCGCCGGGTTGGCGCTGTACATGAAGGTCGGATCGAGTCCCATGATATAGCGGTTCCGGTCATCCTGATAAAACAGCGGGGGCATGTCGTCCCAATCGGCGTTCACAACGATCTCGTTGGCCGCAGTGTTTGCTTTCAAATACGCCGCAGCTTTTTGGTAAAGCGTAAAGTCATAGCCCCCGGACAGATCTTGTTTGTCCTTTGCCAAACCGGCGCCCGCATAGGCGGCCAGTTGCGCGACAAGCGCCGCCGCCGCGAAGGCCGCCGCGATCGAGTTTTTATTAATAAGGCGTTTAAAACCGGTGATATCGAGCTCAGATGCCCAGGCCGCGGCGGCGGCGACCGCAAGCGGCACGAAATATTCCACGTGGCGCTGGGAGCGCAAGGTGAGCATGAGAAAGGCGAGAGCGCAAACCGAAAGCGCGATGGCAATGCGGAGCGGCTCGCGGCGTTCTTTATCTTTGGCTTTTGAAACAACGGCCGGGAAAATAATGACCGCGGCAAGCGCCATAAGGCAGAGAAGCGGCAGGTCGCCGGCGAGTTTTGCGGCCGGGAACGGATACCACTCCGAACCGACGCCGATCTTGCTTTGATAGTTAACAACCGCGATCTGCACGATCTGCTCCCAATAAAACTTCAGGTTCTGCGGCAAATTGGGATTGATAATGACGCCGGCGGCGGCGCCTGACCAAAGGGCAAACAACGAAGAACGTAGAACCTGGAACGTAGAACGTAGACCGCCGTCCCATGATGTGATAACAATCGTGACCGTTCCCAAGCCAACGAGGGCCGGCCAGCTGCCGTGCGTCCAGACGTAAATAAAAGCGATGAGCGCGAGCGGCCAGGTTCTTTTTTTCGCGGCAAGCGCCAAGCCGATTAGGAGAAGCGCAACGCCGAAGGCCGAGGCCTTGGACAATCCGATCCGGAACGCGAAGGGCTGCATGACGCCGGCTGCTAACGCGAAAGCGGCGGCATAGCGGACGCCCATGCGGCGCATCGACCACGCGAGCGCACCGATCGCAAAAGCGGCGAACGCCGCGGTCGCGATTTTCATGCCCAAAAGCTCTCCGAATGATTTTATGAAAGGGATGAGCGCAACGTGATACAGAAAATGCTGATCGGCGAACGAATTTGCGAGGGTGGTAAACGGCATCCAGATAAAGTTGCGGATGGGGCCGTGCGCGGCGATAAGTTCGGCCATCTTAAGGTGATAGAACGAATCCGGATCGGCGAAACCCTTGCTTCCGATCTGAAGCGGCAAATACAATGCCAGCATGATCAAAAAAACACCTGCCTCGGAGAGCCAAGGTGCGCGACGCGCGAAATTCCAAAAACCAAGAACCAATTTCCAGCCCCAATTTTGATCATTCATAACAGATATAACCTACCAACAATAGTAAATTTCAACAACTAACAACTAAATTCCAAATACGGTATTTATCATTTGAATTTTAGATATTAAAGCTTTACTTGGAAATTGGTTCTTGGTTCTTGGTTTTTAATACAAAAGGGGCGTCCGCCCCGTAGAGCAAGCGCCCCTAGCGATCGATACCGCCCTGTCCCCAAGCATGGGTCGGACAGGGCAGAGATCGAAAGAACTTCATCCGCGGCCGAGTTCCTTCTTAAAGAAGTCAACCCAGGGGATGCAAGAGGGATCGATCCGATTCTGTATCGCCATATAGAATGAGACCCAGCTGCCGAAAGACAGAACCTCGCACGCTTGGCCAAAGGCGGTGGGCGCCGTCGCGCGGTACAAGTTGAAACCGTAACTCTGTTTGGCCAAGACCTTTTGCGTTGTTCTGAAACGATGCGCGATGCGTTCGGCGTACAGGTCGGAATCGATGAAAAGAAACGCCAGCAAGCGATGAACCTCGGCCGGAAGAGTGAGCCCCTCCATTAAATGATGATTCAATTCGGGGATGGGAAAGGCCGCGGAAAATTGCTTGGCGCTCTCATGGATCTGGTTCTGAAGAATATGACCATTGCCGGCCAGGTGTTCGGCCGAAACGATGACAGGCACCGTTCCCGCGAGGGCATGCGCCATGAGCTTGGCCGGGTTGTCGCGCGCCGGCACGGTCGGCGACCAGCAAGCGGAAAGTGCGCGCAGTTCGCTGGCGACATCGATGATCTCATCGCCATCGAGCGAAAGCGCGCCGGCTGATGAAAGAAGGGCGAGGAGGCCGGCGGCCATATAACCGATCCCGAGCCGCGGCGCTTTGCATGGATTGAACGTTGGATCAAAAATATAAGCGGGGACTTTTTCACGCCGCAGCAATTTGGCGAGCGCGCCGCCGCTTGTTATGCCGATGATCTTGGCTTTGCGCGCTTTTGCCGCCTTAAAGCATGCGATCGTTTCTTCGGTCGTGCCGGAGTAGGAGGAAACGACGACGATGCTGCGGCGTCCGACCGACCCCGGCAATTCGTAGCCGTTAAAAAAAGAAAATGGCACGCGCATAGCGCGGCCATAGACCGAATTTATAAGATGAGCCGGGAGCGACGAGCCGCCCATGCCGGCGACGACAACTTGGTCGGCGTTCTTGTAAGACGCGGGGACGAAAACTTTTCGCGCTTCGCGCCAAGCGGCATTGATCTGATCAGGAAGAGCGCTAATCGAGTCCCGGACATTGCCCGAGTCGAGCCGCGCGATCGTCTTTGCGTCATCAAGTATCATGTAGCGCAATCGTAGAATGTGAAACTGCGATTACTTTATACTTGTACCGCAAGTAGCGCAATAGCGCGCTGTGGAAAAGTCGCTCGCGGTGTGCGCAGTATATTTTGAACACGCGTCGTTCCGCTTCTCGGGCGGAACGCGCTACGCTCACCACGCCAGAGGCGTGGTTGCGCGATGTTCAAAATATACTGCGCACACCGCTCGCTTAGGCGTAAAAAAATAATGAGAATCAGTATCCGCTCTCTTGTGGCATGATAATTAAGAAGGATCGAGGCGGAAATTCATTTTTCGAGACGAGGACTGTTTGAGCGTAGGAACCGCGTTGCCTTTGCCTAGCGAGTTCCGCAGTCCGAAAAATGAATTTCCGCCTCGATCCGTGCAGTTGAACGATTGCTTAAGGGTACAATCTGTTCCCACTCTCGACGTCCCAAATGGAGATTGCGGCGATAGGGCAGGAGCGGGCGGCCATGAGCAGTTCTTCTTTCTTGGCATCGTCGGCTTCGATGATGCGGTCGTAGATCGGGTTCCCCGCTCTGACATCTTCGTTATTCTCCAAAACCTCGGCCTTGTTTTTTTCATTCATTCGAAAATGCGACGGTGAAACCGTGACGCAGGCGGCGGCGCCGAAGCAGAGGTCGGGATTGACGATGATTCGTAGCTTCATATAGAGATGTCATTGCGAGGAGTCCCGCAGGACGACGCGGCAATCTCCTCGGAATATCACCATGGTTGCAATATTCACGAGATTGCTTCGTCGGCTTCGGCCTCCTCGCAATGACGTTAGTTGTTGATTAGCCAAAGTATTTTTCTTGATAGAATCTTATCAATTGTTCCACCTCCGGCAAGCATGAGGGATCGCCGACACCGACCTTGGTGCGCGCTTGGACCTTTTCCAGCGTATCCGCGCCTTCTAGGACCGCCTCTTCAATATCATGATCCGTCACCTTCATGACTTTGTCGATGACGCGCGCGCCTTCAATAACAATGCGGCTGTGTTGATCGGTCTTCCGGAAATAATCGTTCACCGCCGAACGCAAGGCCTTGTCGGAGAGCACTGAGCAATGAATTTTGCGGTCAGGAAGACCGCCCAAGCGTTCGATGATGTGTTGCGGTTTGATCGCAAGCGCTTCCTCTATCGTGCGTCCCCCGTTCTCAATGATCATGACCGAGTGCATTGAGGTGGAGGCGATGGCCGAGCCGCAGCCAAAGGTGCGCCACTTCATGTCGACAATGCGTTCGCCCGCCGGATCAACTTTGATCCAAACGGTCATCATGTCGCCGCAAGCGGGAGAGCCCACCATGCCCATGCCGCTCGCTTCATAGCCGTCGTCATCGACCATGAAATTTTTTGGATCGAAAAAGTGTTCCTTTACGATGTCGGAATAAAGCCATTTAGTTTGTTTGTCTTTTGATTCAACGTCGGGGGTGTCCATAGGGATTAGAGGTTAGGGATTAGGGGTTAGTGACGGGAAATAGAGAAACAATCATTACAAATCCACTAATCTCTAATCCCTAAACCCTAACCCCTACGCGTAGTG
>CAIQCM010000018.1 GCA_903870305.1 uncultured bacterium | reverse complement strand
TGCCCGGCAAATTATCGGGATTAAAGTACCCCGACTTTTCCCACTTATCATAAAGCCCCACTTCGTAAAGCGCGGCTTCGTAGGCCTTTGGCAATTCGTCTTGTTCTTCCATACCCGTTGAATTTAGCATGGCGGCTGCATAAAATCAATGAACAATGAACAATAAACTATGAACAAATCATATCGAGAGCATACCGTATTAATCGTTCATCGTTCATTGTTCATCGTTCATTAGGCCGCCCCCTTGACCGCCGGACGGGTTTCTCGTAATGTGATCAATTCCGTGTCTGGCCGTTGAGGAGCCGAGCCGTGGCGGGAAAACTATGGCGTTAGCGCCGCATGAACAGTTTGTGGAGGCGATCAAACGGAGCCGTTCGGTGGCCGTGGTTTTGCCGTCCGCTTTCACGATCGACGCGCTCGCGGGAGGACTCGCGATCGCGCGCTTCATCGAGACCTACGGCAAGCCCGCTGAAATTATTTGCGCCGGCTTTGCCGCCGAACCGCACCTGTCGTTCTTGCCGGGCATAGAAAAAATCAGGCCCGATCTTGTGGCGTCGCGCCACACCGTTTTAAGCATTCCTCTCCCCGGCGGCTTGCATGAGCTTAGCCATGAAGTTGCCGATGGATTTTTACATATTAAGATCACGCCGACATCGGGAAACGTGAATACTGAAAACATGCGTTCCACCGTCGGGCTTTGGCGCCATGACCTCCTTGTCGCCATCTGCGTGCGCGAACCCAAAGAGCTCGGCGCGCTTCTTGCCGACCACCGCGCATTTTTTGAAGAAACTCCGATCGTAAATATCGATACCCACCCGGCCAACGAACATCACGGTTCGATCAACATTATCGACCTCAAGGCCGGCGCGACCTCGGAACTAATTGCCGCACTCATCGAATTGATCGATGCCAAGCGCATGGATCCGGACACGGCCACGTGTTTGCTTGCCGGCATCATCGGCGAAACCAAAAGCTTCCGCACCAGTTCGACCGGTCCGCGCACGCTCGAAACCGCCGGGCGGCTGGTCGCCTCCGGCGCCCGACGCGCGGAGATCGTCGAGGCGCTCTTCCGCACTCGACCCGTCGAGGCCTTGCGCCTCTGGGGCCGCGTCCTTGCGCGCCTTAAATCGGACCATGAACACAAACTGGTCTGGTCGGTATTGGGCCGCGCTGACTTCATGCACGCGGGAGCCGATGAAACGCACCTTGCCGACGTGATCGACGAACTCGTGAGCCGCGCGCCGGACGCCGAGGTTGTTTTCCTTTTGCACGAACACCCGCAAACCGAAGGCATCGTGCGCGGAATAATTTCCGCCGAACGCGGCTGGAACGCGATGGAACTCGGCGCCAAATGGCTCCCGACCGGCTCCGCAAAGCGCGCCCGGATTGAAACGACCGGCATACCAATTGGCGCGCTCGAGCAAGAACTAGTCGGCTCGATCCGACAAACCGTGGCGGCCAACAAGAACCGCTAGGGTCTGGACAGCGCTCAAGACGCGTGCTAATTTATACCGGTCCCTAAACCACCCACCGGAGGACAAGACGCATGAGCAGGAAGACACGGCAACGCGGGAAAAACATTTTTGGCGCGGCTGCGACAAGAACGTACGAAGAAGCTTCCGCCGCAAGCGCACCGCCGGCACCCAAGCCATTGGCCGAACGCCGCGAAACGCAGGGGTTCAAAGACGCCGATGATCCAAGCCCACTTCTTCGCGACCCGCGCCGGCGCGTCAATCGACCGCCGAACTTCATCTAGCCATCGCTCAACATCGTTCCGCGCGACCCTCCCGGGGGTCGCCTTTTTTATTCGATCGGCTAGAAACAAAAAAATCCCGCCTTGATGGGTAGGATTTTTTGGTGGGCGGCACAGGGATCGAACCTGTGACCTTCACAATGTCAATGTGACGCTCTAACCAGCTGAGCTAGCCGCCCGTATTGTTTAGTGTAGACGCTATGATAACCTAATTGCGTTTTTTTGCCAAGGGTTAATGTCGTAGGCGAAACCTACGACATTAAAAGTTAAAATTTGATGTTTCCGGACATTATCTGATCCTTAAGCGCCGGCGAGGAATAGGAGGCAATGGTCTCGAGCATTTTTGCTTTCTTATCGCCGCCCACGAACGCGGGTTGGCTTTGGGGAATTTCGTAAGGCAGAAGATCGACCGAGGACGAACCGTCGGAAGCGATATTCAAACGCAAGCCCAAACCCTGTTGGGTGTCGGCGGAAAAATACTGGTCGAAAACCAAATTGCCGAGCGAGTAGAAGATGGGCTTGCCTTTATACATCTCGACCCCCTCCACCACATGCGGGTGCGAACCAATAACCATGTCCGCTCCGGCATCGATAAAGGCATAGGCCAGCGTTGTTTGCCGCGCAGTCGCCGCATGACTGTATTCAACGCCCCAATGCGGATAGATGATGACGAAATTTCCCGCCGCTTTTTCTGTTGCGATCTTTTTGCCGATTGCAACGGGATCGATCTGTCGGTAAACATCCTGCGCTCCGATTATGGCAAATTGCTCGTGGCCAATAGCAAATCGTAAAATCTGACCGTCGTCGTCGGAAGCGTCGCCGAAATACCCCAAGTGCGCCGCGGTCAAATTATTTTTCGTATCAATAAACCCTTGCGCGCCCTGGTCAAGTCCGTGATTGTTGGCAAGCGAAAATGCATCAAACCCGGTAGCCGCCAGCTGCGCCGTCAATGCCGGATCAAAATGAAAGCGCATGTCATTGCCCGGACTGTTATTGATCGCGGTGAGCGGGCCCTCCAAATTGGCAACGGCGTAATCAGCCGACAAGACCGGGTCTTTGATCTTGTTAAAAAAGACATCGCTCCCGTTTTTTGCGATCTTCGTCGCCACCGCGCGGCCCAACATAACATCGCCGCCGAAAAAGATCGCGGTCGGCTTGGCAACCGGTTCGGGTTCCGTTGCGGGCGCGAGATCGGACGTTTTTGTCTTCGACGCCAACGACTTTCCAACCAAAGGCAGAAGTTCATTCACCGCCTCGTCCGTCGTCATGCGTTGCGAAAACGGCAAAACCGGCGCCGG
>CAIQCM010000017.1 GCA_903870305.1 uncultured bacterium | reverse complement strand
GTTAAGATCACGGGCGCCCAGCACGAGTTTTCGACCATCCCGAACATCAAAGAGGATGTTCTGGAACTTATTTTAAATCTTAAACAACTGCGCTTGCGCGTCCACTCGGACGAACCGGTGCGCTTGACGCTCAAAAAGACGGGCGAGGGCAAGGTTAAGGCCAAGGACATCCAGGCCAATTCCGAAGTTGAAATAGCCAACCCCGAACTTCACATTGCCACCATTACCGATCCCAGCGGCGAACTTGAGATGGAGATCATCGCTTCGCGCGGCCGCGGCTTTGTCACGACCGAGGACAGGGGAAAGGAAAAAGAGATCGGTGTCATCGCCATCGACTCCATCTTTACGCCGGTCAAGAATGTCGGCTACCAAGTTGTCGACACCCGCGTCGGACAGATCACCAACTTCGACAAACTTATCCTTACGGTTGAAACCGACGGCACCATTACCGCGAAAGACGCCATTGAGCAGGCCACCAAACTCTTGCTTGAACACTTCGAACTCTTGCGCGATCTTTCCGGCAAAGAGGGGACTGTTCCTGCCGAACTCGCGCCGGAAGCGTCCGCAGAACCGGTCGAAGCCGCCGAAGAAGAACCTAAGAAAGCAAAAAAGAAGAAATCGGAATAATCAGCATATATGCGTCACCGCAATAAGGGCCGAATCCTTGGCCGCACAACCTCACCCCGCAAGCACCTTCTCGCCAACTTGGCGCAGAGCATTATTTTGTACGAGAAAGTGCGCACCACCGAAGCCAAGGCCAAAGAGGTCCGAAGCACGGTTGAACGCATGATCACCACCGCCAAAAAGCCGACCCTCGCGAGCCGCCGCTTACTCTTGAAGAAGCTCCCGACCGAAATTGCCGTTAAAAAGCTTTTGGACGTGCTCGGCCCGCGCTATGCAAAGCGCGCCGGCGGCTACACCCGCATCACCAAGATCGGCCAGCGCCAGGGCGATGCCGCCAAGATGGTCGTTTTAGAACTGGTATAACTTTATGAAGACACAGACATCACTTGCACAAACCAAACCCGGACTTAAGACCATCGATGCCAAAGGCAAGGTCTTGGGGCGTCTTGCCGGCGAGATCGTCAAATACCTGACCGGCAAGCACAAGGTTAACTACAGCGTTCACCAGGATTCCGGCGATTTTGTCACCGTTGAGAATGTCGGGGAAATGAAATTCACCGGCAACAAGCTGGTTGAAAAAGAATATTTGCACTACTCGCAATACCCGGGAGGTATGAAGCGCTCGGCCTTGGCCGTTGAGTTTGAAAAGAGCCCGGCCCGCGTTCTGCGCCGCGCCGTCGCGCGCATGTTGCCCCGAAACAAACAGCGCCAGCCGCGCATGCACCGCTTAACGATTGTCGGCGAGAAAGGAACCAAACGCATATGGTAACCACCAAAACCGCGGAAAAAGAAGAAAAGCCGGTTGTTAAGGCGAAGACGGTGCGCAAGCCCGCTGCCAAGAAGGCCGTCGCTCATGTTAAGCATGAAGAGGCCGCCGTTGCGGTTGCCAAAGATGCGCCCGTTCACAAGACACTGGTGATTGGCGCGACTCCGGAATATCATAAGGCCCTTGGCCGCCGCAAAGAAGCGACCGCCCGCGTGCGCCTCATTCCGGGCGGTTCCGGAAAGATTGTCGTTAATGGCAAGCCGATTGAGCAGTTCTTCACCGTCGAATGGAACAGGCAATCGATCATCTCGCCCCTTATCGCCGTTGGCGCCAATACCGATTACGATGTGAGCGCCAAGGTTGAAGGCGGCGGCGTCGCCGGCCAAGCCATCGCCGTCAGACACGGCATCGCTCGCTGCTTATTGCTAGTGAACGAGGACTTCCGCAAAACCCTCCGCCGCGCCGGCTACCTTACCCGCGACCCCAGAGCCAAAGAGCGCAAGAAGCCGGGCTTGAAGCGCGCCCGTAAGCGCGGACAGTGGGCGAAGCGCTAAACCCCAAACTTTTAAAACACTCGCAGAAATGCGGGTGTTTTTGGCTTTAAATTGAGGATTGACAGATTGGCTATTTTATGCTAAAGTTAGCCGTTATTGATCTCTGACATTCTTAACTTAAACGCCAACCAAATTCTGTTGAACTGCAGAGACCTCGCAATCCGCGAGGTAAACCCCCTGAACTGGAGGAGAAACATGTCACACAAACCGAAACCCATTATCACTGCGACTTACTTCCGTCCTATCAACTACCTAACACGCGCGATTGAGGTTCTTACCGGCGATCACGCATTGATCCTCAATCTGGACTTCAATACTTGTACCGGTCGGATAGAACTAATCGGGACAATAGCCGATCTGGTAAAAACAGTCGCTTTCGATTATAGCGACAAAGATAAGTTGCTCTTCGTACTTGGCGATCGCACTGCGCTTCCGGATTGGCGTGATCATGCCTGCATTGCCTCGATAGAAGATAACGGCTTTATCTCAGTAATCGATAGAGATCACCCGAACTTGCGTACCGCCCAGAAACACCCGATGTTTTTACGCGGTCGTAACGCTGTTGAACGTCGTGCGCATCCTATCGATTATGACCACGTCGCCATGTGTGCCGCATCACGCGGTCTCTCGGTTAAGGAGTACCTCGGTAAGTGCTAGCCAAGATACCGACCGCTAACTAAAACCGTCACACTTTATGACGTAGGCGAAACCTAGGTCATAGAAACAAATTCTGCTGAACTGCAGAAGTCCCGCATTTGTGCGGGATAAAACCCCCTGAACTGGAGGACATCATGTTTGGAAAAAAGAAAAGATGGCCGATTCTTACGGCATCGTTCTGCGCCCCAATGGAAGATCTGCGTTTGGCTGTCGAGGTTCGCACCGGTGAACGCGTTCGCGTCATCAATCTTGACCCACACACCGGAAGCGGCACGCTACTCATTGGAGACCGGGTCACACCGATCGAATTCATCATCAACCAACCTCCACTCATGGAGTTCATGCTCGAAGGCGATACGGGTTGGACCAATGTCCGGTTCGACGAACCGTACGTGGCCAAGGTTTTGTATAATCATGAACCGGTGCGACGAGGGCATTGTGCTCACCTAATGTGGCAGGTGGGTCGTTCGTCAACCGACCGTTGGGAAGAACCGCTTTTTCCGGAAAAAGTCGCATACTGCGCCAAGGTACGCGGCCTTTCCATCAAAGAATATCTCGCGACGACCTAGTCGCAACAATCGTTCGCTCACAAAAACCGTCACGCCTCGCCGGCGCGGCGGTTTTTTTCATTGTCGCGAATTGATCCCGATTTACCATAATTTTTTAACGGGTGTATAGTATGTATAGACCTTAACTATTAAGAGAGACCAATATGAAACGAT
>CAIQCM010000016.1 GCA_903870305.1 uncultured bacterium | reverse complement strand
TCCCGCCGCCAAAATCGATACCGGGGTGGTCACGAGCAATGGATTTAAATCGCTTCAAAAGATCGTCAATTTGCCGATCGAGGCCGGTTCGGTCGGCCGTGTCGATCCGTTTTCCGACTTTGCTCCGCCAGCGGCGGAAAATGCGAATGCGAACACGAACGCGCCGGCCGTGAATTCGCCCGCAAAGATCCAATAATTCATGCCTGTCACCATCGCCGAACAACAGCTTTTGGATGTTTTGCGTTCCGACGGCATCATTGACGCCGGAGCGGTTTCGCGCATCGCCGAAGAGGCCGAGCGTACCGGGGTTCCGGCCGTCGATATCTTAAAGCGCGATCGTTTGGCGACCGAAGAGGCCGTGGCCGCTGCGCGTTCAAAGATCCTGAATATTCCTTTTCAGGATCTTTCGGGCAAGGTTATTTCCGATGATCTCATGAACCTGGTGCCGCGGAATGTTGCCGAGGCGTTCAAGCTCGCGCCGATCTCGTCCGAGGATCATACTTTGATCGTCGGACTTGTTAATCCTTCGGACTATCGCGCGATCGAGGCGATCGATTTCATCGCCCAGCAGAACGGCTATGGCGTCTCGTACCGGATCGTGACGGAGAACGGTTGGCGTTTCGCCATGCGTTCATACGAGTCCGAGCACAAAGAGGTCGCCCAGGTCGTTGAAATGGCCCGCGCCAAACTCACCGCCTCCCCCGATGCTGAAAAGATCAAAGGTGAAGAAGAAGAGGGGAACATCGAAAGCGTGGTCAAGGGCGCGCCGGTTTCGCGCATTGTTTCCGTCATGTTCAAGGCCGCCGTTGACCAAAACGCTTCCGACATCCACATCGAGCCGTACGGCAATGTTTCACGCGTGCGCTTCAGGATCGACGGCATTTTGCGCACCGCCATTACGTTGCCGCTCTTCATGCACGCCGCCATCATTTCGCGCGTTAAAGTTCTCGCCAACCTCAAACTCGACGAAACGCGCATCCCGCAAGACGGCCGCATCCGCATGGAAGTGAGCGGCCGCCCCGTCGACTTTCGCGTCTCAACTTTGCCGGTCGTGGATTTTGAGAAGGTCGTGATGCGCATTCTTTCGGCCGACGCGGCCGTGCCGACCTTGGAAGCGCTGGGCTTCCGCGCCGAACATGTCGAGGTGATCAAGAACGAGATCCGTCGCCCGCACGGACTTTTCCTCGTCTCGGGACCGACCGGAAGCGGAAAATCCACGACCCTTTACACCGTGCTTTCCATGCGCAACGAGGAAGGCGTCAACATCATCACGCTCGAGGATCCGATTGAGTATTATCTTAAAGGCGCCAACCAGTCGCAGATCCGCCCCGAGATCAATTACAGTTTTGCCACCGGCCTGCGTTCCATTCTGCGCCAAGACCCGAACATTATCATGGTGGGCGAGATCCGCGACAGCGAGACCGCCGAACTTTCGGTGCATGCGGCGCTGACCGGCCATCTTATTTTTTCCACCATCCACACGAACGACGCTTTGGGCGTGACGCCGCGGTTGATCGACCTGGGCGTCGAGCCGTTCCTTTTGTCCGCGACCTTGAACGTGGCGATCGCCCAGCGTCTCGGCCGCCGCATTTGCCAGCATTGCCGCGCCGAGATCGAGGTTGCTCCCGACGCTCGCGAATTCGTTTCCAAAGAGCTCGTTCGCATTCCGAAGAAATTTTTGGCCGGTCGCGATCCGGAAGCGATCAAATTGTATCGCGGCGCCGGCTGCACTCATTGCGCCATGAGCGGGTACATCGGCCGCATCGCCATTTGCGAGGTCATGAT
>CAIQCM010000015.1 GCA_903870305.1 uncultured bacterium | reverse complement strand
TACTGTAATCTCAACCGTAGTAAACACATATCCTGGTATGTAAAACACCAAGGTGTAACTCTCACCAGGGAATAAACTCATGAACACTAAAATTATCCACAGATACGCCCTGTTTATCCCCAACTTTATCCCCGCGAGTCCATGAACATTAATGAACAAAAGTGGAAAAACTCTGGAAACATGAATAATGCTTAAAGTAAGCCGAAAAACTTGAATAAATGCTTGAAATCAATGGTTTTCGCGTAATATCGAAGGTAAGGGTTTTGACGCCGGTAGTTTCAACCGCGCAGCCGGTAATCGATTCAAACCCATGGCTATTCACAACCTGGGGATAATTTATAAAAATTAAGCTATTTGAGCCACTTTTTTTGATAACAAGCTGTGGATTCGTCTGTGTAAAAGTCCAAAGCGTAGGATTTTTCACGTTGTCGGTTTTAATATCAATAAGTCCGGGATCAATAACTGTCTCAATCATGCTGGTTTGGTCCGGAAGAATGGTCTTGATCTCAAAAGGCGTTAATTTAGACAAAAAGCGACGAATATCGCTAACCAATTGTTCCGGCGCTATCGAATCTTCCAGAACCGCCGAATTTGTTTGTGTGCGCGCTGATATTATTTTTTGGCTAAAAACCAAGTTTTTGATTTTATTAAGCAATGCGACATTGCCGGCCCAGCCGTGGCTGGGGGGAACGGTCGCCATGAGCGCATCGAAAAAGTCCGCCTTCGGATGCAGCGCCGGCGCGACCGTCATCGACGCCGTGGTAGCAGTGGGCATGGTTCGGGTGCTCAAGATCACCGTCACCAGCGGCTCAAAGGTGAAGATAAACGTCACCAAAACAAAAAACGCCGCGACCCCGGCCATGACCCACGCTTCTTTTTTTGATCCAAACAAATTCATTTCATCTGTTTTTTACCATTTTATGCGATTATGTGGAATAGTAACCACAAAAATCGTTCTTACACTCTAGTAAAACCACGGATCGCCGCCGAGGTGCCAAACGGAAACGGAATTAATGCCGGCGCCATTGATCGTTTGCAGTTCTTGGCTCATGCTTTTCCCGTCATTATAGACATACAATGTATCGCCGTTCTGCCACATCATTTCGCCTGAACCGGGGTCGCGCTTGGCGGTTGAAAAACCCGGTTCGCGCCGTATTTCGTCAAAGGTCAGCAAAGTGAATTTTTGCGTGCCGACGGGAACCTTGTAAGCGTACGAAGCAATGCCAAAGGTTAGGCGATTTTTTAAGGGAAATCGGCCAAGGGTCCAACTGATCACGTTCTTTACCCAAGCGGTTGGCGCGATCGCCTGCCCCGGGCCCTGGTCAAATTGATAGTCGTAGGTCATAACGACCATTTTGTCGACGGGCAACGAAACAAAGTCGGCATAGCGCCAGCGGTACCAACCCTCTTCGACTTTGTTCGAAGTTGCCGGGCCGTCGATCATCAATTTTTTTCCTTTATTGTGAAGCGCCAAACCGAGCTTTGCGATGAATTTTTTATAATTATCGTACGTATCCGCATTCCAATTTCCAAAATCCTCAAAATCTATCTCTATTCCGGTGATCTTGTTGTCGACGGCAAACGATACCAGCGTATTGATCGCGGCGTTGTCATTCAAGGCGGCCGTTAAAAATATGTTCATGCTCGAAGCGTCGCCGGAAGCGACAGTGGCGTATTGTTCCCGGGAATATTTTTTCAAGTCAACGACGTTTTGCGGCGTATAGCCGTTGCAGCCGCTGCTTTGCGCGGTAAGAAGATTTAAACTGCCGTCCCAGCCAACGGTAAAATATTGAGGTTTTAAAACATCGATCTTTCGGCCGTCGGAATATTCCGTTTTTGCATTGCACGCCTGTTGTCCCGGATATATCCAAGCCATTATCTCATTTACAGCCGGCGCCGCGGCGGCTTTGGGGCGCGGAGTGATCGGCGGCGTTGTTAATGGCTTGGCCGGATTGACCGACGACTGCACGGGAGCGGCCGTCTTCGGCGGGGGATCTGCCGGCGCGGGAATGTTAGCCAAAACCGGCGGCGACGAAGCTTTCGCTGTTGTTGAAATTATCGCCGGCGAGAGCCGGTACTTGTTGCCCAATAAAAGAGCCGCGGCCACCAGAAAAAGTCCGCCCGATGCTACTAATATGTTTTGTTGTGTATTCATATGTTCTGCAATTCTTTATTAACGACGGCTTCTGATGCGGGTGTTTGCGTTTTAATAAAAACGCCGCTTCGGTTCCATTTCTGCCACTGCGCTTTTTCTTTTCTGAAATATGCAAGAACGGTTTTGATCAGCGCCGCAAACTCCACAAAAGTGCTGTCGTAGAATAGCAACCAGCCGATCGGGGCCAAAAAGACCAGATGCCACAAATTTCGACGGCGCGTATCAAACATGATCTGCACGACAAACATCGAGCACACGACGATGATGCCGGAAATAAACGAAGAATAATCATGGGCGACATACGAATAGACGTAGATGAAGATTAAGAAAAACGGTTCCAAAAAAAGCTGGATGTCTCCAAAAATGGCTAACGGCAAGATGACCCAGGATAAGATCTTGTTATGTTCTTTTTTATTGCTGAAAAACAAGTGCCGGTGCTGGACGAAGGTTTGAAGCCGTCCGCGCTTCCAGCGCAAGCGTTGAAGAATAAGGCTCTTAAAATCGCTGGCCCCTTCGGTGTAGACAACGGCGTCCTCCACATAAACTATTTTCATGCCTGCGACCTGGATGCGGAAAGAAAGATCGATGTCCTCGGTAATGTTGGAAACGCTATATCCGCCGATCTTTTCAAAAACGCTTTTTCGAAATGCTCCCGCCGCGCCGCCGATTATATAAATGCAGCTGAAAATTGAATCGCTTTTTTTAAAGTAAAAGGAGAAAAGGAATTCCAAATACTGGACAACGCCCAACAATGTTTGCGTGTTTCCTATTTTTACGTTCCCCACGGCGGCCATGACCGTCGGATCGCGGAAACATGCGACGAAATTCTTGATCGAATCGGGCGGAACGTAACAATCCGCGTCAATGGAAATTATTATTTCGCCCGTCGCTCGCTCGATCCCGGCATTGAGCGCATATCCTTTCCCTTGCCGCATTTCTTTGAGATAGACAAGGTCGATTATGCGCCCGCGTTTGTGTTTTGTCTTGGCCGCATGTTCAGACATCAAACGGGCCGCGTTTTGCTCGGTGCCATCGGTTGAATTATTGTCGATCAGTATTATCTCGGCGTTCTTATACGTGCTTTGCAGAAGTCCGCGAACGGTCGTTATTACTCCGTTGCCCTCGTTCCATGCCGGGACAAGGATGCTGACGCGGGGTGTATACTTTTTGTTTCGCGAAACATGGTTGCTGTTGTAACGCTGGATCGTGGAGCGAACCTCGTACCAAGGGCATACCAGCATGTAGATGAAATATTTTGTTAACAATACGGTCGAGAAAAATACGATTATGGAACGAATGACTTTTAAATTGAGCGTGTCGTTCGGCGTCAAAAATAGCACCGATAGAACAATGCTTATCGTCAGGATGTAAAGCAGGACATAGACCGCGGCTTTTTTAAATATTCGCATAGATCATTTTTTGTTTTTAAAATAGACAACCAATAATTTTCCGCCGAGGTTAGAGGTGGCGATTAGGACCAAGAAAAGAACAACCAAGCGATAAGCCAAGATATTCATCTTATCAAATACCTCCTCCGATAAAATGATCATCGCGGCGCTGCCCAAAACAAACACAATGATTAGATTTAATAATTTCATAAAATTATTAGAATAATTCCATTTTCCGGCATCAGATTATAAGCCAATTCTTCAAGATAAATTTTCAAAAAAGCAAAACAATGAGATGAAATTTGTTGAAACCCTAGTATAATATAGACGACGATTATTATTTTTTCTTTCTTAAAAAATAAACGGCTCGTCGCCCGGGTGATCGCTTTAATATTTTTCATGTACCGGTCGGTTTCACTTTTGATGCGGCCGCATTGTTTTTGAAACAGGGCGATGGGTGCTTGACAAGAGAGCTATTTTCTCGCAAGATTGGTTTTTATCGCCCTTTCAAACAAACAAACAGGAGAATCAAATGCAAGGTCCATACATTGGCGTTACCGGTTTCATGACCTCGTCGGAAGTCGAAGCGGTGCTTGGCGCGCTGCCTGAAAAGTCGCGCTATTCGCTCATGGTCGGAGTACTCGCGAGCGGCAAGGCGTTGCAGGGCGAACAAGGCAAATGGCCCGGTCGTTATTCCGCCATTGGAAAGATCAAAGATATTTTTGTTCCTGATCTCAGGGCCGTCAACTTGATCCATTACGCAACGGCTGATCGGACGAATCTACCCGATCAACTCAAGGCACTCGTCGAATTAGGCGGTCGTTTTTTGAACGGGTTCCAGCTCAACATGGCTTGGCCAAATCCGTGCGACCTCGAAGGCATCGCCTTTCGTGGCTTGCGCATCGTGTTGCAGATTGGCACCAAAGCGCTTGAGCAATCACAGTCAATGTCGGGTTTTCGCGAATTGCTCGGCGCTTACGACGGTCTCATCACCGATGTCTTGATCGACCCGAGCGGCGGCACGGGTCAACCGTTCAATGTCGAAGATGTGCGCTCGCGTCTGTCGATCGTTCGGGAGTATTTCCCAAAACTTGGTTTTGGGGTCGGAGGCGGTCTTTCGTGGGAAACGATCGACGCGATCGTTCCGTTGGCGTCCGAGTTCCCCGGCTTGAGCATCGACGCCGAAGGCCGTTTGCGCACGCCGCAACCCGAAGACAAGCTCGACGTTGAGCGCGCTAAACAATACGTATTGCGCGCTTTTCAGATCATGGGATGAACAATTCGAACGCAAACCAGGGGACCGACCGCGGCCCTCTTTTTAAATCCTTTCAGGAAATGGTAATATATAAGTGAAGTCAATTTTGAAACGGCCAGGAACGGTGGGGGTTCGATAACAATTAAACTATTGGTCGCAATGTGTAATCATAAGCGCGCCTTGGGCGGAAACCCAACGGCGTTTTTTATTTAATTCATCTAATCAATCATCAAACATCAACCACTAGTCTCTTAACATTAATTTTTAATGCAGTACCACTTATGCGTAGGTGCGCATAAGTGGTACAAAGAATATGAACAAGAAAAAAGTTAAACAAATTGCAAAGCAAGCGGCGATCGGGTCGTTGACCGTTGCGGGTAAGATTATCATTGGCATGTTCGAGCTGGTTGATGATATGAATTTCTTGCGAAGCCATCAAAGTTTGTGTGCTGGGATGTGCGTAAGCGAAGCCCGTGCATATTTGGCCGAGACCGAGGAGTACCGCAAAGAATATCGTCGCGCATTTAACCGTTTAGAAAATCGCGGGTTAATAGAAAACAGAAGGGTGGGGGGTAGGATGATGGCTATTTTAACCGATGATGGCGAGGTCGAGGCCTTGGAAATATATCTAAAAAAAATGAAGGCCGAATTGACGCACGGCGAATGTTGGATGATCACTTTTGATTTCCCGGTAGTTGCCAATAAAGCCCGTGACATGTTCCGCAGGTTTTTGATTCGCACCGGATTCAACCGCCATCAACAAAGTGTTTGGTGTACAAAGAAAGATGTCGGTAAAGCCGTTACTCGTGTTATAAAAATTTTGCGAATTGAAAAATGGGTTCGTCTGTATCGCGCGACTGAATATCGCTGAATATCCATGTACCACTTACGCGTAGGTACGCATAAGTGGTACATGGATGCTCGTGGTGATAAATTTGATCAATTGGGGCTTGATGAAGATCAAAAGTAAAGACGATAAATAACAAAAAATCGCCCAGCTCTTCGCAGGCGGATTGACAAAAGCGATCAGATACTTTAAACAGTTATCAGGTGATTGACCACCATGTTAAAACGGAGGCCAAGTGGATAGCAAAGAACGGTTAAAGATATTTCAGAAAACGATTTTTCAGATAGCGGCTGTTATTGAATCTCTGGATTTTGATCCGGATGATATGGATATTGCTGAAGCGCGGAAGATCGTTCAAGAAATCCAAGCTCGGGCAATGCCCTTGCTCTTGACCCATAACGGCGACGAGCGTCGCGCGGCGCAAATGCAGATGCTTCTCACGATCGTGATGGACGGCATTGCGGCGGCTGGATTCTCGCCTCCGGCACCGATCGCTGAAACGGTCATGCCCAAAGCATTTGCCGGCATCGGCAACGACCCCGGCGTGCATGTTGCCGTCGATCTTTTGGCGGCCGACATGATCCTCTCCGCTCTTTCTGTCGAGGTATCCGAGTTCATTGAGACAAAAATGCAAGCAAGCATTGAGCAGACGGTCGCGACAGGCGAAAGTTCGCCGGCAAAGATGGTTGATATTGCTCGTGTCAATTTGCTTAAGGCGAGCGACCGTCTTTCTATCGCCGGTTATGAAGAAAGCGGTGTCGCCCACCTGATCGAGCTTGCTTACGCTTGGGTCAAACGATGTCGAACGAAGCTGGTGTGGCGCGCGTCAAAAGAGCTTGTGGCGATCGTCAAAGATGAGGTTGCTATATACATGCAAGCGGGCAATCTGACTCATTTTATTGCCCGACTCAACTTTCTTTTACGCTTGATCGATGAGGTGAAAACCAACACGGTGGTTCTCTTCCCGACGCCGCAATAGTCAAACAAAGACGATCGCAAACACGGGGACCGAATACGTCCCCTTTTTCTTTTGTCTCGCACTTGTTTAAACAAAAATCGCCGAGCTCAGCTCGACGATTTTTTGAATTCAGTTATTATCTTCGTCCGCCGCCGCGAGGACCGCCGCGGCCGCCGCCGAAGCTGGGGCGGGGGCTGCGTTCGGGCTGCGGGCGGGACTCGTAGCCCTCGGGCATCACCGGCTGCGGTTCACCGAGCTGTTCGCGGGCGGCTTTGACCGAAAGGTTGATACGGCCGAGTTCATCGATTTCGATAACTTTGACCGGCACGATGTCGCCAATGTTCACCACGTCCTCAACGCGGTTCACCCGCCATGGGGCGAGCTGGGAAATGTGCGCCATGCCGTCCTGGTTGGGCGTGAGCTCGATGAAGGCACCAAAGTCCATAAGACGGACGACCTTGCCGCGGAAAATTTCGCCGACCTGGACTTCTTTGGTAAGCATCTTGATCCAGTCGACGGCTTTCTTCATGCCTTCGGGGTTGGCACAGGTAACGGTCACGCGGCCGTCGTCTTCCACGTCAATGTCGGCGCCGGTCTCGGCGATGATCTGGTTGATCATCTTGCCGCCGGGGCCGATCACGTCGCGGATCTTTTCCGGATTGATCATGATGGTCTCAATCCTGGGCGCCCACTTTGAAAGTTCGGCGCGGGGGGCGCTGATGCAACGCTCCATCACGTCCAAAATCTTGAAGCGGCCGTCGCGCGCTTTGGCAAACGTCTCTTCAACGATCTTCATGCTAAGCCCCAAGGTTTTGGTGTCCATTTGGATCGCGGTGATCCCTTTCCTGGTTCCGCAAATTTTAAAGTCCATGCCGCCAAGACCGTCTTCCATGTCCTGAAGGTCGGTGATGATCTTGTAATCATCGCTTCCGGCGCGGGTGGCAATGCCCATGGCAACGCCCGCGACCGGCGCGGAAAGCGGCACGCCGGCATCCATGAGGGCGAGGGTCGAGCCGCAGGCCGAACCCATCGACGACGAACCGTTCGAGCCGAGCACTTCGGAAACAACGCGGATGACGTAGGGGAATTTGTCGACCGAGGGGAGAACCGGTTCAATGGCTCGCTCAGCCAAAGCGCCGTGGCCGATGTCGCGGCGGCTGGGTCCGCGATTGGGCTTGGTCTCGCCAACCGAATAGCTAGGGAAGTTGTAATGATGCATG
>CAIQCM010000014.1 GCA_903870305.1 uncultured bacterium | reverse complement strand
TAGCGACTGGCGGGCATTATATTTAAAAATTTGATGCCCCAGGAGCTAATAAAAAATAATACAAGGTTATTATATCACATATATCATGGTAGACGACTATTTTCATTGGGCTGTGGATAACCATGATCGATGATAAATATTTTCTGTAGAAAAAGTATTCATGCTATAATTTCTTTATGCCTGAACCGCTCGTCCCAAACGACCTGTCGGAAAAACAGCTTAAGTGGGGGTACTGGTTTGTCACCCATAAGCTCAAGTTGCGCCTCGCTCTTGAGATCGTGCTCGCCGTTTTTTCCACGGTCGCTTTGGGTTTTTCTCTTTATAATTTTGGTTTTGATATTTTGAACGCGCCGGCGCGCGAAGCTCAGCTTGTCGCCCTGGTCAAGTCGGGCCTTAATCCGGCCGTCGCGGTTGCGCAAGCGCCCAAGCCGCTCGCGCTTTCGAGCGCGCAAGTGCTTTCGACACAGGGGAAGTACGACCTCATTGGCACGGTCTCAAACCCCAATCAATATTACGCCGCGCGTTTTTCTTTCCGTTTCACGGGCGGATCGTTCGCGTCTGATGCCGCCGACGAATTCATTCTTCCTGGCGAACAAAAAATGGTCGCGCAATTGGGCGTTGCTTCCGCAACCAGGCCGTCCGGCGCCGCGCTCGAGATCGTAAGCGTGAGTTGGGAGCGCATCGATCGCCACATCTATCCCGATTGGGCAAGTTTCGCCGCGCAACATCTTAATTTGCCGGTCACCGATATCAGTTATACCCCGGAGATCGATCTTACCGGCGGCAAGTCGTCGATCGGGCGAACCGTCTTTACGATCACGAACGATACCGGTTACGACTATCACGGCGTTCGCGCGCTCGTTGTCATGAGCCGCGGGCCGGCCATTGTTGCCGTCGGTACGGCCGTTTTTGACACGCTCGCGCCTAATGAGGCGCAGACGGGCGACGTGACCTGGTACGAGGATTACGGCGCGGTGACGCAGATAAAAGTTTTTCCGGAGATCGACATTTTGAACAACGCTTCCTATATAAGGGAACAATAGAGATCGGAAAAACGACCCGGGTTTGCCCAGGTCGTTTTTTGGTTGTAGTGTGGGGGCATGAATTATTTTCGCAAGATCTTTGGCGGTCTGGATCTGTATCTCATGGGCGCTGTCGCCGTGCTTCTCGGCTTCGGCGTTATTGCGCTCGTTTCTTCAAGCGTGGCTCGCGGCACGCATGACGAACTGACGCAGGGCGCGGCGATCGCGATCGGTCTTATTTTGCTTATCGCCCTCGCGATCGCACACCCCAAGACCGTGCACCGGTGGCGCCATCCCGTGGCGCTCGCGGCTTTTTTTGTCATGGTCGCGGTTCTTATCTTTGGCCGTACGGTGAAGGGCACGCGCGGCTGGTTCTTTTTGGGGCCGCTTTCGTTCCAGCCGGTCGAGCTCGCCAAGCTCGCACTCATCATTATTCTCGCGTCCATTTTGCCGCTTCATGCGCGTTCGCGATCGCTCCGCGCCGTCCTTAGCGCTTCGTTCGTGACCGCCGTCTTCGTGGCGCTCACGCTTGTCCAGCCCGACTTTGGTTCGGCAATGATCTTGATCGGACTCTGGTGCGCTATGCTGCTGGTTTCCGGCGTGCCGCGCCGCTATGTGCTCATTCTCTTCATCGCCGCCGTGGCCGTGGGCGCGCTCTCGTGGCAATTCGCTTTCCAAGATTATCAAAAAGAACGCGTGCTGGTCTTTCTCGATCCTTCGCGCGATCCGCTGGGTCGCGGTTACAACATGACCCAGGCGCAGATCGCCGTCGGCTCCGGCGGCTTTTGGGGCGCGGGTTTTGCTTCGGGCACGCAAAGCCAACTGCGGTTCTTGCCCGAAAGCCAGACCGACTTCGTTTTTTCGCTTCTTGCCGAAGAACTCGGTTTTGTCGCCGTCACCGTCCTTATTGCCGCAATCGTCGTCGTGGTTTGGCGCCTTTACCGATTGGCCCGCGCCGCACCTGACGATTTTTCGCAGTTCGTGGCCGTTGGCGCGGCCGCGCTCATTTCGATCGAATCGTTTATTGCGATCGGCGGCAATATCGGGCTCGTGCCCATGACCGGCATCACGCTGCCGTTCGTCTCCGCCGGCGGTTCGTCGATGGTCGCGCACCTTGCCTTGATCGGCTTGGCGCAAGGCGTCTCGCGCGCCGCTTCGCGCACGGCTTCGCTGCATGAAGGGAGGGGTTGACGGTTTTAAGCCGTTTTGATATATTTCTACCATTCTTGGAATTAAGAGATAGGAATTAAGAATTAAGAATACTTATTCCTATCCTCCGTGTGCGATCTCTTAATTCCTAATTCCTAATTCTTATCTCAAAAATCATGGAAACGCTCAAGCTAGAAGCCAAAAAAAGAACGCTGACCGGCAAAGCCGTTTCGCAATTGCGCGAAAAAGGTTTGCTTCCGGCTGTCATGTACGGCAAGGGAATGGAGTCGCTGACGTTGGAAGTCGCGGAACAACCGTTTCTCAAGGTTTTTAAGGCGGCCGGGGAGTCGACGCTCATCGACCTTGTTCTCGACGGCAAAACCGACAAGGTTCTTATCCAAGAGGTGGCTCACGATCCTTTGAGCGACAAAATAGTTCACGCCGATTTCCACAAGGTCTCGCTCACCGAAAAAATGCATGCGAAGATCCCGCTCGTTTTCATTGGCGAGTCCATCGCGGTCAAGGGCTTGGGCGGCGTTCTTGTGAAGAACGTGGACGAGCTCGAGGTCGAGTGTTTGCCGACGGCGCTCGTGCACGAGATCTCCGTTGATATTTCCAAGCTCGTCAATTTCGGCGATGTCATTCATCTTAAGGACATCACCGTTCCGCCGGGCATCGCGGTCAAGCATCTGCATGGTGAGGACCCGATCGTCTCGGTGGCTGAACCCAGAAGCGAAGAAGAAATGAAGGCGCTTGAAGAAAAGCCGGTCGCCTCGGTTGAATCGGTTGAAGTGATCAAGAAGGAAAAAGCCGAGGGTGAGGATGAGGAAGCCCCGGCCGCCGGCGCCGCCAAAGACGAGAAAAAGAAGTAAAATTGAAACAAGCCCCTGCGGGGGCTTGTTTGTTTATAGACAAGATAATATTATTCGAGTGAGCCCCGAGCATTGTCGAGGGGGTCGAGAAGGTCAATATGCAAAAGATCATCGATTATCTTAAGGCGCATTGGCGCGTAGCGGCGCTCGTCTTCGGCGGCGCGCTCCTCGTCGTTTCCGCCGGCGCATTTTTCTTGCTTGCGAACTTGCATAACCAATCGCTCGTTGTCGCACCGCCCTCGCCCGAGAATACGAATGTCGCTTCGCCCGTGGCGACGCCGCGCACTTATACCGATCTTTACGCCGTTTCGATCGACAATCATGTCGATGCGCGTCCGGCCTCCGGAATAGACCAAGCCGCGTTCGTCTACGAAGCGCCGGTCGAAGGCGCCATCACGCGTTTCTTAGCGTTCTTCGAGCGCGGCGCCCAAGCGCCGAAGATCGGACCGGTTCGCTCCGCGCGTTTGTATTTTTTGGATTGGATAACGAGTTGGAGCGCGGTCAAATTCTTCCATTTCGGCGGCTCGCCGGAAGCGATGAATAAGATTAGCGCGACGCCGTCGCTTACCGCCGTGAATGTCGATGGCGCAACCTCGGGCGGCGATACGTTCTTGCGCGACCCCGGGCAGAGCGCACCGCACAACGCCTACACTTCGTCGGATAATGTTGAAAAGATTTTTGCCGGAAACGCCAACGCCGTTTCTGTCACCGCTTGGCCCATGGCGAATGATCCAGACATGTCGGCGCGCGGCGCTGACGGTGGAAAGGTCGCGGCGCCATTAAGCGACCTCGCCGCCTACAGCCCGGTCTGGGTTTACTCAAGCGCGACCAATCTTTACACGCGGACTATGGGCGGAAAGGTAGAAAAGACGGCCGCTGGCGTTGTCATAACCGCGAAGAATATCGTTGTTATCTCGACCGACATAAGCGTGATCGATACCGACGGACGCCTCAAGATAACGACGGCGGGTAAAGGTAATGCGATCATCTACCGAAACGGGCAAACCGAGAACGTCACTTGGCAAACCAATGGCACGACGCCGCCGCATTTTTATGCCGCCGACGGTTCCGAAGCCGCACTCACGAGCGGAAATGTTTGGATAGAGGTGGTACCTTCGGGAATAACTAAACGCTAACAACTAAATTCCAAGGAAATTTCCAATCGTTAATTACCAAACAAAAAAATCCAAAAAACGAGACCTACGGGTCCGTTTAGATC
>CAIQCM010000013.1 GCA_903870305.1 uncultured bacterium | reverse complement strand
TTGGCCATTCGGCGATCATGAGCAACCCTTCACCGCCTAACTTTTCCCAAAGCACTTCAGTCACAAACGGCATGAACGGATGCCATAACCTTAAGAGCGTCATGAACACTTCGCGGAGCACCGCGTCATTGCCTTCGCGCTTGTGAATTTCCACATACCAATCGGCAAATTCCGTCCAAGTGAAATCGCGCAGCATTTCGCTGGCTTGCGAGAACTGAAAAGTCGCGAGCTTTTCGGTTGCCTCGCGAACGGTTTCATTCAAGCGCGAAATTATCCAACGATCCGCGATCGATTTAGTCGTTAGTCGTTCATCGTTAGTCGTTCGGGAAACATACCGTCCAACGTTCCAAAGCTTGTTGGTGAAGTTGCGGAAGCCGGCAATCTTTTCGTCGCTCATTTTCTGGTCCTGCCCCGGCGAGGTGCCGATCACCAGTGCAAGACGCACGGCATCGGTGCCGTATTTGGCGCTCACGTCGAGCGGATCGATGATGTTCCCCAGCGACTTGGACATTTTGCGGCCTTGTTCGTCGCGGACCAAGCCGTGCAAGTAAACGTTATTGAATGGCACTTCGCCAAGCGCATAGGTCGTCATGAGAATCATGCGCGCGACCCAGAAGAACAAAATATCGTAGCCCGTCTCGAGCACCGAGGTTGGGTGATATGTTTTAAGGTCTTTTGTTTTTTCCGGCCAACCCAAGGTCGAGAAGGTCCACGTGCCTGACGAGAACCAAGTGTCGAGCGTGTCGGAATCGCGCTCCCAGCCGATGCCGGGAGATTTGGTTCCAAAGACCGGTGCTTCAGTGCTTTCCCCTTGGGATTGCTTCGCTTCGCTCGCAATGACGGATGGGGGGTACCAAACCGGAATCTGGTGGCCAAACCAAATTTGGCGCGAGATGCACCAGTCGTGCAGGTTGTTGATCCAATTAAAATATGTCTTATCGAAACGCTCGGGCACGATCTTTGTTTGTCCCGAAGCGACCGCCTCGGTCATTAGCTCCTTGAGCGTCGCCTTCTCCCCTTTTTTCCATTTGCCCAAAGTAGCTTGGCGCAACTTGAATTCCTTGTTAACACGCACGAACCATTGTCGCATGGGGATCTGTTCAACCGGCGCGCCGCCACGCTCGGCAACGGGCAAGTTTTGCGCGGTGTCTTCCACTTTGATAAGCAGGCCGGCGGCTTCCAATGTTTTCTCGACTTTCTTGCGCGCTTCGACGACGGTGAGCCCGGAAAAATCCGAACCGGTTTCGGGCAACATCTTGGCGTCCTTGCCGATCACGATAACCGTCGGCAAAACATGGCGTTCGGCAATTTCCGCGTCAATCATTGAGTGCGCCGGGGTCACGCCCAACGCACCAGTACCAAAAGCCGGATCAACCGCTTTGTCGACGATCACCTTCACGCTTATTTTCTTCCCGCAAAAGACCGGCTCATATGTTTTACCAACATACTTCTTATAACGCTCGTCATCCGGATGCACCGCGACCGCCGTATCGCCAAACTTTGTTTCCGGCCGCGTTGTCGAAATGGCGATCGGAAAGTCGGCATCATACTTGAACGTGATAAGCCGCGCGTTCACTTCTTTGGTGAGCACTTCGTCGTCGGAAAGTGTTGTTTGGAATTGCGGATCCCAATTAACAACGCGATAACCGCGTTCGATGATCCCGTCTTCAAACATCATTTTGAACATTTCGTTGACCGCCTGGTTGCGGGGTTCATCCAGCGTATACGCCTCGCGCGACCAGTCCAAGGACGATCCCATTTTGCGCATCTGTTCATTGATGCGCGCCGCCGAAGCGTCGGCGAACTCGCGCACTTTTTCCAAGAATTTTTCGCGTCCCAATTCTTTGCGCGGATCCTTCATCCCTTCTTTGATCAGCATCTGCTCAACCTTAACTTGCGTGGCAATGGCCGCATGATCGGTGCCGGGGATCCACAGCGCGCGCTTCCCGCGCATGCGCTCGAAACGAATCATGAGGTCTTCGATCGCCGCCATCGTGGCGTGGCCCAAATGCAGCGTGCCCGTCCGGTTGGGCGGCGGCAGGACGATGCAAAACGGTTCGGTGCGTTTGCCCGGCAAATTATCGGGATTAAAGTACCCCGACTTTTCCCACTTATCATAAAGCCCCACTTCGTAAAGCGCGGCTTCGTAGGCCTTTGGCAATTCGTTTTCATTATCATTCATACTTATGAAATTTATCATGCTGGAGCTATGATTTCAACCCTGCGCTTTCTATATGAAGCATGAAACACGCAACATGAAACATTTTGGCTTCGCAAAGCTACGGGCGACTGTTTCATGTTTCATGCTTCATGCTTCATTTACCCGTCCCCTTGACCACCGGGCGGGTTTCTCGTAATGTAATCAATTCCGTGTCTGGCCGTTGAGGAGCCGAGCCGTGGCGGGAAAACTATGGCGTTAGCGCCGCATGAACAGTTTGTGGAGGCGATCAAACGGAGCCGTTCGGTGGCCGTGGT
>CAIQCM010000012.1 GCA_903870305.1 uncultured bacterium | reverse complement strand
GAACGAGCAAGCGCTCGGCCGTGAGGTCAAAATTGCCGATGAAGCGATGGATCTTTTTCATACTTATGAACGATGAACTATAAACAATGAACAATTAATGCTTCGCATTGAATCCAACGGAGTCGTTCATCGTTCATAGTTCATCGTTCATTTTTTAGATTTGAACAATCTGCTGGAATTGATGAGCGGGAAAAAATCGGTGGCAAAATTATAGAAGGCGGCGAGCGCCGGACCGGCCACGCCGGTTAAAACCAGCGCGAAACCGAACAGATTGGAAACGGACCAAATGGCGATATCCGACGAAATGACGCGCATGGAACGGCGCGAGAGTTCAACGAGTTCCGGCAAACGATCGAGGTTATCGGCGAGGATCACGACATCCGCCGCTTCAACCGCCACCGCCGCGCCGCCGCCCATGGCGATCCCGACGTCAGCGCGCGAAAGCACCGGCGCATCGTTAACTCCGTCGCCGATCATGCCGACCGGACCGTCGCTTAAAAGCTTTTCCAATTCAAGGACTTTGTCTTCCGGTTTCATGCCGGCGCGGTACTCGGCAATGCCCAAAAAGCGCGCCGTGCGTTCGGCGGTTTCTTCGCGGTCGCCGGTGAACATGATGATGCGCGAGACGCCCAGCTCTTTGAGGCGCGCGAGCGCGCGCGCCGCTTCCGGCCGCGGCCGATCGGCGACGATCACTTGGCCCAAATACGAATCGGAACGAGCGACAAAAACGACCGAACGTCCGTCTTCGCTCACCGAGGCCGGATGTGAAATATTCTTTGAATCCAAAAATTCGGCCGTTCCAATGATCATCTCGGCGCCCGCGATCGTTGCGATCACGCCGCGCCCGGTCACTGTTTCAAATTTTTCCGGATCAGGAACGGTTTGCAGTTTTTCAGCCGCCGCGCGATAGATGGCATGACCGACAGGATGTTCGGCGAACTTTTCCGCACACGCGAGATCGGTCCAAAACCGCTTTTCATCGATACCGTCCGCCAAGCGGACATCGGCGACCGTAAGCGATCCGTAGGTGAGCGTGCCGGTCTTGTCGAGCACCAAGGTCTTGAGCCGGGCAAGCGCTTGAAGGCGCTCGCCGCCCTTCACAATGACGCCGCGCTTCGCCGCCGCGCCCAAGGTGGCGGTCACCGCGAGCGGGATAGCGACCGCCATGTCGTCGGCGCAAGCCACAAGGAAAAGCGCCGCCGTCATGGTCGCGTTCCGCGTAACCAGATAGACGACCGCGCCAAGCGCGGCGACGATCGGCAAAAAAATTGCGGCAAATCTGTCGGCGATCTTCTCGGGATTTGATTTGTTCTTCTCGGCCGCGCGCATCAAGGCCACCAAACGCTCGATAGTCGAGTTCTTGCCAACGCCGCTTGCGCGGATCTTCAATACGCCGGTCTCGACCAAAGTGCCCGCATAAACATGATCGCCGTTTATTTTTCGCACCGGACGCGACTCGCCGGTCACCGACGCTTCATTCACGTGCGTCGATCCGAAAATAACCACGCCATCGACCGGCACGCGAGCACCGGCTTCAATAACGACCGTCTCATTAAGCGCCACCGCTTCCGCCGCGATCTCTTCAAGACGCCCCTCGCGCTCAATGACGGCTTTTGAGGGTTTTAACGCCAGCAATTCTTCAAGCGCGCGCTTGGTGCGGTTTTGGGTGAACGAGTCGAGGAGACGCGCAAAGGCCAGCATGAGCGTAATGAAGCCGGCCGATCGCGCGTCGGTCAGCACAAAAGCGATGACAAGCGCGAAAGTATTAAAAACCTCGATGGTCACGCGTCGCCGCGCCAGAGAATGGAGAGCCGAAGCAACGGTGGGCGCGGCGGCGACGACGGCGGAAGCGAACAGAACGATCCCCAATGAAGGAAAAACAAGATCGACCCCAAAAGCCGAAAGCATGAGCGCGATGAGGATGTATTCGCGACGCGGCGGTTTTAGAAAACGGCTGACGTTCATGATTTCAGGAATGAGGCGATGCGGCGGGCGTACGGTTTTTTGATCGCGGCGGCGAGACGCAGGTGGCCCCCTGAGCGCGCGATGACGAATTTGGCGCCGATCCTCTTGGCAAAACCCGCGGTCGGCTTCCAAGGCACAATGAGATCGTTCTTCGCATGAATGATGAAAAGTTTGCGGCCGTCGAATTCACGCTCATGAGCGATCGGATTAAAGAACAAACCGCCCTTTAACTTGTCCCAGTCGCGCCGTTCGACCCGATAGACCGCGCCAAAGGCCTTGGCCGTAAAAGTTGCGAGCTTTTGGATCGGCTCGATCCGGCTCTGCACCTGCCAATCGACGACCGGAGAAAGCGCCACGGCTTTTTTTACCCGCTTGTCGCGTGAGGCCATGATCGCGGTGCAGCCGCCGAAACTGGTGCCGACGAGATAGACCCGCGGATTCTTGATCCTAAATGTTTTTCCGCCCCAATATTCGGTGAATTCCTTTTGCATGCCGTCGATCGAATCAATGACGTCGCGCTCCGGCGATTTGGCCAAGAACAATCCCCCGCTCTCCCACGTGCCCCGGTAGCGAATATGAAAAGCCCAGTAGCCGAGACGGGAAAAATATTCAAGCACTTCGCCCTTGGCCGGCAAACTGGGCAGTCCGTCGCACAAGATGACGACCTTGTTGGTCGGCCGCTTGGGCGGAATAAACTCGGCCAAGATCTCTTTCTTGAAACGAGTGCGCAGGGTGCGGATCATACTTTTTTGCGCAGCGCGAGCATGAGGTCGGAAATATTTATCTCGGTAAGACCGGTCATTATCTGACTGTCGGTCTTTTTCATGAATGGGAACGAGTCGTTCTTGGCGAGGTACGCGTCGCCGGAAAGACCAAGGCGCTTGGCCGCTTCTTTGGTCTTGAAGTCGGCAATCCCGCCCGCAGCCGGACCGTTGTCGAGCCCGTCGGAAGCGCAGCCCACCACGACCGTTCCGTCGACGATGCGCTTCAACGCGCCGAGCGCGAGTTCTTGGTTGCGGCCGCCCGCGCCGCGGCCCGCCACCGTCACCGTCGTCTCGCCGCCGGCAATGACCGCTTCGCCGGGTTCCGGCATGGTTGCAAGTTTGCCGCCGACCGAACGCGCTTCGCCCTGCAAAGCCGACGACAAGATACGCGCCTTGTAACCGAGCCGCTTGGCTTCGACTTTCATGGCCACGAGCGCCGCGCCGTTAGAAACGACGAGCAGGTTGTGAACGCGCCGGAAAAAGACCGGATCCTTTGGCGTTTCGGCCAGATCGCAGCCGGGCAAAGCACATGACTTGATGATATCGTACTTGGCGAGCACGCGCGCCGCGTCCTCGACGGTCGTCGTATCCATGAGCGTCGGACCCGAAGCGACCATGCTCATGTCGTCGCCCGGCACGTCGGAGAAAATAAGACCGAGCACGGTGGCCGGATAGGCCAAACGCGCAAATTGTCCGCCCAAGACCTCGGAAAGGTGCTTGCGCACGGTGTTCTCTTCGCGAATATCGGCGCCGCAGCGCATGAGCGTTTGCGTGATAAAGGCGAGCTCGTCGCATTTGACTCCCGATGGGCGGCAAAGCAAAGCCGAGCCGCCGCCGGAAACCACGGCGATGATCAGATCCTTGGAATCGGCTTTTTTGATCATCGCGACAATCTCGCCGGTCGCGCTGATATTCTTCTCGCTGGGCAAGGGGTGGGTTCCGACGAGCGTTTTTATCTTTTTAAGTTTTCCGCCGGAAATCCCCAACACGATCCCGCCCGAAAGCCGGGAGCCCAGCATTTTTTCCAATTCGGCGGCGGCGGCGTGCGATGCTTTTCCAAAACCGATCACATAGACGTGATCGTATTTTTTAAGATCGTATTTACGGCGGCCGGCGGTTAAGATATTCCCCTTTAACTTCAACTTGGCGCGGATGGCTTTATCAGTGCGCACGGCGTTCAAGCCGGCTTCGAGTATTTTTAGCGCGTCGCGGCGGGCCGGCGTTTTAGCGAGCGAGACGAAGTTTTTTATGATGTGTTCAGGCATAGAAAATCATCTTACGCTTTTTTAGGCGTTCTGTCGCTTGAATTCATCCGCAGGCCGTAAGCGACAATGCCAAAGGCCACGGCGACGTTAAGCGACTCTTTTTTCCCGAACATCGGGATCTCCAAAATCTTGTCGGCGCGAGAGAGCACCGCCGGTGAAACGCCTTTTATCTCGTTGCCCACGATGAGCGCCGCCTTTTCAAGTTGCCGCTTGGAAAGGCGCAAGCGTTGGTATGGCATTGACCTTTTGCTTTGCTCAACGGCGAAGATCTTATATCCGTCGGCGCGCAACTTGTCCAAAAGCCGCGTCGTGGAGGCGCACTTTTCCCAAGCAACGGTTCGCTCTGCCCCCAGCGCCGTCTTGACGAGCGGCCCAATTGGCAAACCAAATTCATCATATGGCGCGGGCGTGTAGCCGCACAAATATATTTTAGAAATTCCGACCGCGTCAGACGTCCGAAAGATCGAACCGACGTTGTGTAAACTGCGGATATTGTGCAAGACGGCGATCATTTTACAAGCGCCCCGGTGTCTAACGCCTCGAAAGCCGAACCGGGTATGGTCTTAAGGGTGTTGAGATCGTCGTCGTTCCAGCCGCCGCTCCAGGCGCCTTGGAAGAACCACGACGAACCATTGTCGGCCAAGATCATGCCATACTTTTTCATAGCCGTGGCAATGACCTTGGCTTGCGGCGGCAATTTTGAAATATCATAACTTGCTTTGAGACGCACACGCAGGCCCATGGGCGGAAGCGACGGATCGGTGCTGGAGCTCGCGTCGTGGGTCGCGGGATGAATATAGGCCTTTTGCGTTTTGGGTGCGGTAAAACGAATGGCATGGTTAATGGCGCCGGCGCTCACTTCGTCGTATCGGACAAGCCCCGGCAGGATCGGCAAACCGGCGGCGTCGGCCGAGGTCCAACCTTCCGGCCTTAAGGCGTTGCTTTTCAAGTCCCAAATTGCGCCGGAGCCGGCCGTCCAGCCCGCGCCGCGGTCGGTGTTGAGTGTTGCGTCATAAAGTTCGTACAATTTGCATTCGTCTTTTTGCAAAACGAGCAAATGCTGATCCGATCCCCCTTCAATTTCCGGCCGCGCCGGAATGGGATACGGCCCCTTGTCGCTTTCATCGGCGTAATCAAAAGCGACCGAATACTTCGGCGTCGAATTGTCGGCGATGTTAAATGGAATTCCGTAATCGCGATTTTCGCCGAAATCGGGATGAAGCCCTTTGGCGGCGCCGATAGAATTTACATAAGCCGCCGAATTCGCGGCGACTGGCAATTTTGAAATATCTTGGTTCCAGGGATTGTCGGACGGGAAGATCGGGCAACCGGCTAACGAGTTACTGGTTGTTAGTTGCGAGTTGCCGGTTGCCGGTTGAACGGACGAGGTCGGGGCGACGGGAATTTGCGCGAGATCGGAATTCGATATTCCCAAACCGCACGATCGCATGATCTGGAAAGCCGCGCTTCCGTCTTTGATATATGAAAGAACGCTGGTGCGCGGGCAAAGATAATACGCCTCGCCGTGCAAAGCCACGCGCAAGACAATCCGTCCCGTGACTCGCGAGCGCAGGACGACGTTCCCCGCCGCGAGCTTGGCGTAATCGGCTTCCGAAATTCCCAAGCCGTACGAACGCATGATGCTATAGGCCGCGGCGCCGTCCTTAAGATAGATCCTTTGCATCGAAACCGGATCCACATACCACGCTTCGCCGTGCGAGGCGACTTGCAACAGCACATGGCCTTTTAATCGCTCGGCGAGCGACGACGCCGCGCTGCCGCCCATCGGCGCGAGCAAAGCGACGATCGAAAGACAGACAAATATTTTCTTGAACATATTTTTTACCGTCCAAAACGGCGGCGCGGAAAATTTCCGCCGCGACCGCTCGGGCGCGCGGCCGGAAACGGCCGACCTTGCCGCCGATCGCCGCGCGGCGCGCGTTCATCGGGAAATTGGCGCTGATTCATGACGGCGTTTTGGGTCGCAGGGGGCAGTTCGGGCAATTGCGTTATTTCAAGATTAATGCGCATGAGCCGCTCGATCTCGCGCACCTCGGCGCGCTGATCCGGGCAGGCGAAAGAAATGGCGCGCCCCTTGTGGCCGGCGCGGCCCGTGCGGCCGATCCGGTGCACGTAATCCTCGGCGTTCTCGGGGAGGTCAAAGTTAACAACAACTTCGATGCCGGTCACATCGATTCCGCGCGCGGCGATGTCGGTGGCGATAAGCACGCGGTATTTCCCATTCTTAAAGCCGTCGAGCGCTTCGCGCCGCTGGTTCAACGAGCGGTTGGAATGGATCTCGGCGGCGCGATGATGCATGGCGTTCACCGCGCGGGTGATCTTTTTGGCGCCGAATTTTGTGCGGGAAAAAACCAGCATCGGACCGTGATATTCGGAGAGCAGTTTCTCGAGCAAGCGGATCTTGTCCTCTTTTTTAACGACGAATAATTCTTGTTCAACGCCTTCGGCCGCCGAACCGGCGCGCGCCACCTCGACGCGCACGGGGAGTTTCATGTGCTTGGTCGCGATCCGCACAATGTCGTCGGGCATGGTCGCGGAAAAAAGCAGGGTCTGACGCTCGGCCGGCACGGCGTTCAAGATCTTGTTGATCTGCGGCGCAAAGCCCATGTCGAGCATGCGGTCGGCTTCGTCAAGCACCAATATTTTAACATCATGCAGATCGATGGTGCGCTGGTTCATGTGGTCCAAAAGACGCCCCGGGGTGGCAATGATGATGTGCGGATTCTTGCGCAACTGCTGAATTTGAACGTTAAGCGACGCGCCGCCAATAAGCACGGCCGTGCGCAAACCAATACCGCGTCCGATCTTATGCAGATGCTCTTCCACTTGAAGCGCCAATTCGCGCGTTGGCAAGATCACAAGCCCCTTGCCCTTAAGCTGAGCCAGGCGCTGGATCATCGGAATGCCGAAAGCAAGCGTTTTACCGGTGCCCGTTTGCGCGATGCCGATCATATCCTTGCCCTCGATCGCCGTCGGGATCGACTTTGATTGGATCGGCGTTGGAACGGTAAACTTCATTCGGTCGAGCGAGGCCAACAAGCCCGGCGCAATGCCGAGTCCGTCAAAACCGTTCGAAATATTTTCGTGCGTCATATGTTGTTACGGATTAGTTGCGGCCGGCGCCGATGAATTTATTAAGGCGAGAGACGTTGGCGCGGCGGCGGAGGCGACCGTCGGGAGCGCATTATCCGGAGCGTTAGGCGTGGCAAAGAAGCCGGCGGCTAGCATATCATAAACGCGACGCAATTTCACCACATACCCGGCCGTTTCGGCGAAGATCCATGAGTTCTTTATCTTCGCCGCGTTCGCAAGCGCCGTCGCGCGCGCATTAACGTCTTGGACGCGTTCAGCTTTTAGCGTTTTTACCGCGGCGGCGGAAGCGGATTTTAATTTTTTATCGATGGCCGCGATCCGCGATTTGAGCGAAGCCGCTTTCCCGGTAAGTGCAGCGTAATCGCCCGCGTGCGAAACCGACCAATCATCGCCCCAGATTTGAATGGCCTTCTTAACCCGCACCGAACCGCCGTTGTAGCCGGCGGCGATATATTCCGCGGCCGCGCCTTTGTTACTTAAATAGGTGTCACGGACGCTTTGCGGCAGGTCGGCCAGGATCATGTCGAGATACGCGGCTTCGGCCTTAATGGCGTTCTTGTGGTCGGCCATGCCCTTCACAAAATCCGGAATAAGCGCGAGGTCGGTCCGTTTGGTGACCATTAGCTTGTAGGTGGATGGGATGAACTGCACCATGCCGCGCGCGCCGGCCGAAGAAACAACGTTCCCCAAAGCGTCCTCTTTGTTGACCGCGAGCTTGACCAAGAATCGCCCCAGCGAATCCTCGGAATTGTTGTCTTCGTAAATTTGACTGTCGGCGTTCTCAATGACCGCGATCGATTTTATAAGATACGGATCAATGACCGCGGTGAGCGCCTGACCCGGAAAGGCGCGCGAGACGATCTGTTTTGAATCAAGATCGTCAAAAGCGTCCTTAATGAGCGACGAAAGATAGTCAGAACCGGCGGCGAGCGTTTCGGTCGAATACAATTCGCTGTTGTACGGAACGTAATATGAAAAAACCGGCTTATAAAGTTTCTTTTTCTTGACCGTCACTTGCGTCATGCTCGCCTGCACCGTGCCGACAACGACCGTGTTCGGATTGCTGTCGCGATATGCCGTCTGATATCCCGCGAGCGTCACAATAGGAACGACCGGCCCGTTCGCGTCAGCGGTGAAATATTTCGCCCCGCGCGTGCCGCCCACGACCGTGACCGTGTCGGCGGCCTTGTCCCAAATGGCGAGCGCCGCCGCAGTCGCTCCCGTCTTTGAGGCAAGCGGTTTGACTTTCGCTTCTTTGCTTTTAAAATCAGCGAGCACCGGCGATAGCAAATTCTTGCCGCGCGCGATCGCGTCGAGCGCGGTCATCTTTTGCGGTGCGGCCGGCGCGGATACAAGCTGTGGGTCGGACGGTTCGACGGCCGGCGAGGCAACCGGCACAATCGACGGCATCGCCGGGGCCGGAGTTGAGACGGCTGCCGGAAGCGGCTCGGCGGCCGTGGCGGACGGCGGAACCCATGTTTTAGGATCGGGATTACCTACAAGCGGCGCATACACCGGATTATCCGCCAACGCTTGGCGGCCGAAGAATGCGGCACAAAGACAAAAAACACAAACGATAATTCGTCGCATAATTGATTACAGTATATCGTTTTTCGCCTTGGTCTTTAAGATTATGTCAAAGGTTGGTGTGGGCAAGATAAACAAAAACGGCCATTCAAGGCCGTTTTTGTTTTTAGTTATGTCTAAACATTCAGTACGCCATCGCCGTAATAATTGTTTTATGATCACGGAACACCTCGCACCGGATTAGACATTAGATATTCGAGTATTCGTCTAAATCTTTCCGTCTTTGATCATCTTGCGATAATTCTCGACTTGGGTGTTCATCCAAAAAACATTGTGTTCGGAAACCATGCCGAGTCCTGTTAGTTCGCGCGCTTTAATAAGGTGGCAAAGATATGAACGGGTATAGCCGGAGCAGACGCGACACTTACAATTTTTGTCGAGCGGTTTAAGTTGCTTCAAGTACATTATTTTATTGAGGTCGATCTTGCCTTCGGAGGTGAAGGCGGTGCCGCGACGGCCGTAATGGGTCGGGGCGATGCAATCAAAAGTATCGACGCCGGATTTTATCGTCGGCAAAATATCGTCAGGGTGCCCGATGCCCAGCAAGTGCCGAGGCTTCGCCTCGGGCAATTCGGCGAAGACCCATTTGAGCATGTTCACCATTTCGGACTTTTCCGCACCAAACTCGCCGCCTATTCCAAAGCCGTCGAAGGGCAACGCGCCAATGAATTTCGCGCTTTTGACGCGCAGGTCGCGGAAGCGGCTCCCTTGCACAATGCCGTAAAGCGCTTGATTCGACTTCTTTGCCTCAATACAGATCTTTGCCCAGGCATGGGTCTTTTCAAGCGACCGGGCGATGTACTCCTTGTTGGCCGAAGGCGGCGTGCATTCGTCAAAAGCCAAAATAATGTCGGCTCCGAGCTTCTCCTGGATGCGGATTGATTCGACCGGCCCGAGAAAGATCTTGCGGCCGTCGATCGGGGACGTGAATTCAACACCTTTGTCGGTGATCTTCAGGTGCTGCGGCTGGGCGCCGGTCTTCACCGTCGGCTTTTCTTTCTTGTTTGGTATTTTCGAAGTCCCTTGGTCGTGCCCAAAACCCAAACTAAAAACCTGAAAACCGCCGGAGTCGGTCATGATCGGCCGGTTCCAGTTCATGAACTTGTGCAGTCCCCCGGCTTTCGCGACAACATCTTCGCCCGGGCGCAAATGCAAATGATAGGTATTCGAAATGATGAGCGGAGTTTTAACCGCTTCCAGATCTTCGGACATGAACATTTTGGCGTTCGCCAAGGTCGCCACGGTGACGAATGCCGGCGTTTCGATCTCGCCGTGCGGGGTTTTGAGGACGCCGATACGCGCCGCACTTTTCTTGGATTTTTTGGTTATTTTGAATTCGATCATAGTCCCCAATATATCCGATTTGCGCGTTTTGGCCAAGGGTTATAATATTGCTAACTATGACCGAACCATACATCCGACCCTTGTGGGATGAATATTTCATGAACATCATGCAGGCGGTCTCGACGCGCGCCACCTGCGATCGTGGGCGCTCCGGCTGTGTCATCGTCCGCGATAAGCATATTCTCACCACCGGTTACGTCGGTTCACCCCCCGGCCTGCCGCACTGCGACGAGGTCGGACACCAGATGAAGACGACGATCCACGAAGACGGTCATCAGACCCAGCACTGCGTGCGCACAACCCACGCCGAGCAGAATGCGATCATCCAGGCGGCGCGCATCGGCGTGGCGCTTGAAGGCGCCACCCTTTATTGCCGCATGACGCCGTGCGCCACCTGCGCCCGTTCGATCATCGGCGCCGGCATTAAGCACGTCATCTGCGAAAAACGCTACCACGCGGGAGAAGAGAGCGAAAAAATGTTCGAACAGGTCGGCATCAAACTCGACTTCATGACCGCTGAGACGCAAAATTATGCCAAGCAATAATATCATCATCGGCATTGTCGGCGAGATCGCCGCCGGCAAAGGCGTCGCCGCGGAATACCTCAAGCAAAAATACGGCGCCGCGGTCTTCAAATTTTCCACCTCCATGCGCGATGTCGCCGCCCGCTTATATTTGGATCCGACGCGCGATAATATCCAAAAGGTCTCCACCGTCCTGCGCACCGGTTTTGGCGACGACATTTTCGCCAAGGTGATGGCCAAGGACGCCGCCGCCTCGGAGGCGCCGCTCATCATCACCGATGGGATCCGCCGCCCAAGCGATATCGTTGAGCTCGCCAAACTCCCCAACTTCCATTTGCTCGCGATCGTCGCCGATGAAAAAACGCGTTATGAACGCGTTAGGACAAGGAACGAGAACACCGATGACGCCGACAAAACATGGGAAAATTTTCAAAAGGATGCAACGGCGGAAACCGAATTAAGGATCCGCGATATCGCGGCAAAAGCAGAATACACGATCGATAACAACGGAACCATAGACGACCTGCATCGCGACCTCGATGCGATCATCGCCAAAATAAAAACTGTCTGAAGCGGTTGGAAGTTGGAAGCGACACTGGATTATGTTTCGTCGCCCCCGAGCGGCATCGGGGGTCCAATCCATATTGGGCGTCCGTCCGACCAAGTGAAGATTGGATTCCCTTCTTCAAGGGAATGACGAAGTACACCCCCGCCTAGGGGATGTTTTTTATTCCTTGTAGAATTTCTTAAACGCGGCTTTGAATTTTTCAACTTTGGGCGCGATCACGAAAGCGCAATACGGGTCGCTTAAATTGTGTTCAAAATAGTCCTGGTGATAATCCTCGGCTGAATAGAATTGATTAAGCGGCCGCACTTCGGTCACGATCGGTTTGTCATAATCGCCCGAGGCCTTGAGCGTTTCAATTATCTTTTCGGCGGCTTTCTTCTGCTCGGGGTCGGCGTAAAAAACGACCGAACGGTATTGCGCGCCAATGTCATGCCCCTGCCGGTTCAACTCGGTCGGGTTATGGATATAGAAAAAGATCGAAAGCAGATCGTCGTAAGTAATGACCGTACGGTCGTATTCAAGCTTGACCGTCTCGGCGTAGCCGGATGAGCCGGCGCTCACTTCTTCATAGGACGGACTCTCCTTGGTGCCGCCGGCATAGCCCGAAATGCACGCGGACACGCCCGTAACACGCCGAAAAACCGCGTCCAGGCACCAAAAACAGCCGCCCGCGAAATACGCCGTTTCCATTTTATTGTATTTAGCCATGATCAAATTATTTATTCAAAATGACGATCGAATAATTAAGATACGCGGCGAACGACACCCAAAGAATATAAGGGATCATAAGCCGGGCGGCCGGACGCGAGATCCTTTGGAACAAAACAGTCGTTCCGAGGATCGCTATCCATAAAATGATTATTTCAACCATAGCGGCTTGCGGATCATGCAGACCGAAGAACAAGATCGACCAAAGAACGTTCAAAAAAAGTTGAAGAACAAAGAGCGTGAGGGCGAGCGCGGCGATCTTTTCCTTTCTCTTTTCCCAAACCAAGAACACGGATATCCCCATGAGCGCAAAAAGCAGCGTCCAAACCGGACCAAAAACAAACGCGGGCGGGTTGAGCGGCCCTTTGACCAGACCCGCATACCAAACGGCGATATTCGGCGTCGTAAAAATGGCGCCGATCCCGCCCACGAGTTCGCAGACAATGATCGCGAGCAGAGCGCCGAGTACTTTCTTTTTCAAATTTACTGAGATCACCGTCATATTATTTATGGACTAATGCCTAACATTATCAATCATCTGCAAGGTACTGTCAAAGTCGTTATTTTGCGTCGAACCGCCGTTGCCCAGTTTCGATAACCCGGCGAGCAGCAAAACCACGGAGGCGATAACGGACGCGGCCGTAAGAGCCAGCGAGACGATCGCCCAGATCGCCCATTTTTTCTGCGCTTTCTTGAATTCCGCCACCGAAACCCATTTTTTCTTGCGCCACGCCCATTCATCTCCTTTAAAACCCAGCACGACCCACCAAAAATAATTGACGAACGGCACCAAAGCGAGGAACGATATCCAAACACGGCAAGACATTCCCCACCAGATGTTCATGAACGCCGCGCCCCAATTCCAGCCCCCGAGCTCCGGCGGAATGACGGATGCTTTACCTTTCCCCGAGCGTTCGTCATAAACGGGTGCGGGCTTTGAAGGACGACGCGAGCGGACAATAAGAACGATGCCTGCGGGAAACAGGATAACACCGCCAAGCAAAGCGATGAAGGCGAGCAAGGCAAGCCCGGCGTTAACCGTTTGCGCGGCATCGATCCCGCCCAAACCGGGAATGGGAACGGAATTGGCCATTTTTAAAGTCGACGCCACGCTCTCGTCGGAAACAATGCGCGCGACGATAAAGCGGTTTGCGGCGTAACCCGCGATCACCAAAACCAAGATCACCGCCGATAGGATCATCAAGACGATCCCCTCCTTTCTTTTTTTACCGCCCGAATTTTCAAGCGGAATATTTTTCATAACTTAGGAAGGCGGTTATTTGATTTCTTCAAGTTTTCCGTTCACGATCTTAAAATTCCTGACGATCGTGACGGAGGGAGAGGCGGTCATCGGCTCGTTCGGATTGCGATCGAGATAGGTGACGACGATAAGACCGCCCTTGATCTCCGTCGAAACCGGTTGGATCCTGTCTCCCAAGAGAACGACATCCGTTGCGGGCGCCGCGCCATTCGGCGCGTCAAGCGCCGTAGCCAGGTAATAGAAAATCCCGCTGCCGGCGGCCTGCTGCCTCAAGATAAAAGCCATGTAATCCAACCCATCGCCATTAAGATCGCCATAAGACGCCTGGCCGGAATAATTCGTCGTCACCCTCGCCGACGAATCGGCCTGATCCGATACGGACGTGCCGTTCTTGAGTGTGACCGGTTGGCCGTTGATGTCGTAGGTCGCATTCATGATCTCGATCCCGAGCGGCGCGCCGGAGGCCTTAAGGCCATAATCATACAATCCCGCAGCGGGATTAAGCTGTTGCACCGTACCAGATTGCCTGGGTGTTTTCCCCAACCTCGCGGCGGTGATGACGATAAGCGAGGCCCATGCCAAACTGCTCAGAAAACTCAGAATAAGCAACGCGATCGCCCATGGCATCCATTTTCTTTGTGACTTCTTGAATTCGTCAACCGAGAGCCATTTATTTTTCTGCCATGCCCACTCGTTGCCTTTGATCCCCATGACGACCCACCAAAACTGACCGATCACCGGCACAAAAATAAGAAACGAGATCCAAACGCGATAATATATTCCCCACCACAGGGTCAAAAAAGCCGCACCCCAATTCCAATGACCGAGCTCCGGCGGAATGACCGAGGATTCGTCCTTGCCGGACCGCTCGTCATAAGCGACGCCGGGTTTGATCGTGCGCCGGGCGCGGACGATGAGGACGATCCCGATCGGAATGCAGATGAAGATACTGAGGAAGGCCAGCAGGCCGAGCAAACTAAGCGCGACGTTGACGATCTTCGCGGCCGTCGCGCGCTTATCAGCTTGACCGAGCCCGATCCCGGTCGCAGGCGCGAGACGCGAATCATCAAGTTGACTGCCGAGCGACGGCGCGCTACCAAGCCCTTCCGCCGCACCCGGCGGCGTGCCGACGGTCGTTTGTTTGTCGGACAAGGCCGCGTTCACGACGAAAGAATTAACCGCGTAAACGGCGAGGATCAAAACAAGAAGCGCGAACGGCAGAACGAGAAAAAATATCGCCAATTTCCGTTTTTTTCGGTTGTCGATGTAAGAATCGTCGTCGTCCACCGCAGCGCCGGCGACCGAGACCTCAACGAGCGGCGGGGCGACGGGAACCCGCGGCGGCAAATGCGCATCGACAATCTCGGACGCCCAGCCATGGTGCATCAGGAGCTTTTTAAGCTCGTCGGGTGAAGTGCCACCAGCGAGTTGTGTGTCGATGTAATGTTTCAATTCTTGATTTTCCATAAATTAATACTAGCCAAAAACCTCGCGTTGCGGCGAGGTTTTGGTTTTTTATATTTTGTTCACGGCATCCGGCGCGATCGGCGTTTGCGCCTTGGGACGCTTGGCCACCGCAAAGATGTAAATGATCTCCAAGATTCCGAGCGTGTTCATGAGCAAAAGAATGACATACCAAACCTTTTGCTCGCGGCGCGCCGCGCGCCAAAGCGCAAAGCCCTTCCAAGCAAGCGACCATGCTAGAAGCGGATAAAAGATCCAGGCGTTCGCGAGCGCTTGATTTAAATTGGTCATAGAAAAAACGGTTTAACGCTT
>CAIQCM010000011.1 GCA_903870305.1 uncultured bacterium | reverse complement strand
GTGCATCGTTCTGCCGGGCCTTTGAGATTGATCCCGCGACAATTCCGCGGCAAAAAATGCGCCCATTGGCGTTTGGGCATGCTCAAGAACGTTTCTTCCGAGTTCGCTCATGACATAGGAGATAAGTTCGGATTTGTCTTGATCCAAATGTAAGAGCGGTACCATGTCTTTTATAAAATTGCTCAAACCATCGGAGTCCCTAATTTGCGTGATGGGAATATATTTCCCCGCCGGTTCGGTGTCCACCTCGACACTCTTTGCTTCGGATCCAAGAAATTTAAAAAAGTTCATTCGCGTGAATTCATCCCGGGATAACGTTTTAAAGTTTGTTAGATCAATTTTTTTATTATTCACCTCCGACCCCAGGGCGGCGATCATAGCCAAAACCATCGGGTGAACACTGACCCAAGATTCGCCGCTTTCAATTTCAAGGACATCCGGGTTGGACGGATCGATTCTCCTTATAAAAGTTTCGATTATTCCCAGCCAGACGCTGGGGGGCAATTCTATTTTCATAGCTTGAAACTATCATAAAAGTACAATATTTATTATAGTTTTGTCAATAGTAGTAAAACTACAGTGTTTAAGCCGTTTCTTAAAAAGTTGTCAGTATTTAATAGAAATATGCCCCGCACCCCCAACAAAACCTCAGTATTTGCTGTGGGGATTTTGTTATAATTAAGGGGAATATATAGAATCTGCCACCAATAATATGTAATTCAGCATACAACTGAGCCAAAATTTGAGAAGATTTGGAGCTGATATAAAATCTGCCACCAAATATATGCCGAAGCTTCTCAAATGTCCGAAGTGCGGATACTCGCGTTCATGGGTTTTGCGCCGCGATCATCGTCGATGCAAATCATGTCGCGCCGAATGGTCTCCATGCACGCGGTTTCTTGTTCGGGGAATGCGTCTGAATCGTGATCACTGGAAAACGATTATCGGTGCATTCCTCGACCTTGAAACGATCCGTGCCGTCGCCGACCGTTGTCATGTTTCGTTCGTGACCGCACATTCAGCCGTGACGATCATTCGCTCCGTGATGACGAACGACGCGCCAACAAGTTTCACCGGCATCTGTGAAGCGGACGAAACCTATATCGGCGGCGCTTGGAAGAACAAGGCGATCCATATCCGGCGACAAGGATCGAAAAGAGGTCGCGGAACCAATAAACAGTGCGTTTTCGGTATCGTCTGCCGTGCCGCCCAACAAGCTCGCGTTTGGCTCGTACCGAACGCCCAGCGACGAACCTTGATCCCGATCATCCGTTCGCAAGTAAAGGTCGGAAGCTCTGTTTTCACAGACGGCCACAAGGCCTATCGCATTCTTCCCAAGTACGGATATGTCCATGAGTGGGTCGATCATGATGCCGGAGAGTTTGTGCGCGGCGACGTACACACGCAAACGATGGACGGCTTCTGGGGCTTGCTTAAAACACACCTCGATTCGATCGGCGGCATCAAGAGAAAGAACGCTTCGTACTTCGTCGGGGAGTACCTCTGGCGATACAACTTCCGTCACCTCACTCGCGGGGAAAAGATCAACCGGATCATCGATCTCCTAGCGAGAATTGGTGGCAGATAATATATCTTCCCCATATCTAATGTCTAATATCTAATTTCTAATCCGCCGATAAGCGCGGGAAAAGCGGTTCGCCCTTGCTCACCTTGGTGCCGGGTTTTAATAGGCCCCAGGTTTGCAATTCGCTTAACGGCTCTTTGCCAAGTTCCGTCGACACGCCCAGTCGCGCGAGGATGTTCT
>CAIQCM010000010.1 GCA_903870305.1 uncultured bacterium | reverse complement strand
GGAGTGTACAGGGCCATTCGCTGGTGCGATGGGCCGCCTGGATCTTGCGACAGTCCGAAACGTTCGTCTTGTGACAAACTCACAGAGTTGACCAGTCGCTCTGTATAGACCGCAAGAACTTCGTGTCGAAGAGGACCGCCTCTAGGTCCTGAGAGGTCTTGGCCTCTAGAAGTCTTTTCGCTTCTCTTCAACGCTTGCGGTAGCCGTGGTACACCATGCCGAGTACGGCAACCAGGAAGGTCGGCTAGCATCTTCCCCGTGGCGTGCCAACAGCATATCGAGAATGCGCCAGATAATCAAGCCCCCCTTGCCAAAAAAGCGGCCTTGCGCTAATATAAGGCCATAACGGATGTGGGAGGGACGTAAAAACGCTTCGGCGTTCACGTCCCGTCAAAACCACGTCATGAGATCCTATGACGGACCCATGGCGGTCCGTTTTTCATTAACTACGTACTACGTTCTACGTACTACGTTCTAAACTAACTCGTATGTCAGGAAAGAAATTCGTCGAAGCGCAGAAGCTCATCGACTCTAAGAAATCTTATTCACTGGAAGAAGCCATTGCTTTGGCCAAAAAGACCTCGGTCGCCAAGTTCGACGCGACCGTTGAAATTCATGCCAAGCTCGGCATCGACCCCAAGCAGGGCGACCAGCAGGTGCGCGGCACCGTCTCGCTTCCGAATGGCACGGGCAAAAGCAAGAAGGTCGCCGTCTTCACCATGGCGGCCGACAAGGAAAAGGACGCCAAAGAGGCCGGCGCCGACCTTGTTGGCGGCGAAGAACTTATTGCGACCATTGCCTCTTCCGGCAAGGCCGACTTTGAGGTCGCTATCGCCACCCCGGACATGATGCCCAAGCTCGCCAAGATCGCAAAGATCTTGGGCCCCAAGGGTTTGATGCCTAACCCAAAAACCGATACAGTGGGAGTGAACGTTAAGGCCATGGTCGAAGACCAAAAGAAAGGCAAGGTCGCTTTTAAGAACGACGACACTGGAAACGTCCACGCCATCGTCGGCAAGGTTTCCTTTGACGAAGCCAAGCTTCTTGAGAACGCCACGGTTTTCATGGATGCGCTTAAGCGCGTAAAACCGTCCGCCTCGAAAGGCAACTTCATCGTGAAGGCCACCATGGCGACAACCATGGGGCCGGCCATCGTCTTCAATGCGTAACGGATGAACAACACACAATGAACAACTCCGTCGATCCTGGTTCGACAAAAATTGTTCATCGTTCATAGTTCATCGTTCATAAACACATGCTTGTCACCATTCACCGCATCGACAAAACTCTGCCGCTCCCCCGCCATGAAACGGCGGGGGCGGTGGCGTTCGATCTAATGGTCCGCGAAACAATAACGATCGCACCGGACGAGATCGTCGCCGTCCCGGTTAACATCATCGTCGCCACCCCGCCCGGATACATGTTCATGATCGCCGCCCGCTCATCGCTGGCGCGAAAAAAACGGCTCGTCCTTCCCAATGCTGTCGGCGTGATCGACCAGGACTACTGCGGACCGAACGATGAGGTTCATGTCCAGCTTTGGAACATCGGCAAAGAACCTTCAACGGTAGAACGCGGCGAACGGATCGCCCAAGCCATGTTCGTAAAAATAGAACGCGCCGAATGGAGCGAGATTGAAAAGATTGATGGCGAAAGCCGCGGCGGCTTTGGAAGTACGGGCGGATACGTTTCTTCAAACTAATAACCAGTAACTAATAACTAGTAACTCGTTATGACTCATCCTGCCACGCTTTTAAAAAACTCTTGGCGCGCGTATGTCCGCGACTGGCGCGCTTGGCTCATCCTCACTGCGCCGCTTATGGGGCTCGGGGTGATCGCCGCGGGCATTGCCCAGCTCTTGCCGCAAGACCCGGCCGCGCAAGCCGCGCTTTTACATTCTTCCAAATGGATCGGATTTGCAGTGATCGCCGGCATTTTGATCGCCTTTGCCATTATCATTCTTGTCACGCGCGTTTTCATGACCGCGCTGACCATTTCTTCGTATCGCTCGTTGAACGGTCAGAAGCCGAACGTGAAGGAATCGATCAAGGTCGGTTTTAGAACCTTTTGGCCGATCTTGTGGGTCGCCATCCTACGCGGCCTCATCGTCTTGGGCGGTCTTATTCTGCTGATCGTTCCCGGCGTCATTTGGGCCATGCGCTACTCGCTCGCCGTTTCCTCGGCCGCGATCGAAGGCAAGCGCGGCATGGCGGCGCTTCACCGCAGCAAAGACCTCACCTCCGGAAAGCTCTTTGCGACCTTTGTGAACTACGGCGTGATCGGCGCGATCGTGGGCTACGGCACATGGATCCTCATTCTCGCCGTTATGATCATCTTCATCGTGTTGGGCACTATGGTCATGATCGTTGTTCCCGGGGACGCCATGAACACGGCGATGGGCGGCATTGCTTTGATCGCCCTAATGATCACGGCCTGGTTTGTGAAACCAATCTTCCCCATCGCTTCAACTTCCATCTATAAGGATTATTCCGACAATTAACGCTTATGAAGATCGAACCCGTGATCGGACTCGAGATCCACGTTCAGCTCAAAACAAAGAGCAAAATGTTCTGCTCGTGTGAGAACATTAGCGAAGACCGGCCGCCGAACACCGCCGTTTGTCCGGTTTGCACCGGCCACCCCGGCACCTTGCCGGTGGCTAACGCCGAAGCAATTAACTTGGGCGTGCGCGCGGGGCTCGCGATAAACTGCACCATTCCCGACCGCGCCAAGTTCGATCGCAAGAATTATTTTTACCCCGACCTCCCCAAGGGCTACCAAATTTCGCAGTTCGACGAACCGGTCGCCATAAAGGGTTGGCTCGATATCGAGGTTCCTAGCGCCAAGGCGCACGAGCGCAAGACCGCGCACATCGGCATCACGCGCTTGCATCTTGAAGAAGACGCGGCCAAGCTTTCGCATTCAACCGATGGTAAAGCGAGTTATGTCGATTACAACCGCGGCGGCACGCCGCTTGCGGAGATCGTCACCGATCCGGACTTTGCTTCGCCGGCCGAAGCGCGCGTATTTCTTCAGGAGCTTCAACGCATTATGCGCGCCGTGGGCGCCTCGGATGCTGACATGGAAAAAGGCATGATGCGCTGCGACGCAAATATTTCCATGCGCGAAATAGTTGAAAAGCCCGAGGGCGAGCGACTTGCCATGCAATTGAATCCAAAGACCGAAGTTAAAAACATCAACTCAATCCGCAACGTCGAGCGGGCGCTCGAGTTCGAGATCAAGCGCCAGACCGCGGTGTGGGAAGAGACCCACGCGCCGGTTGCGGAGACCACCACCCGCGGCTGGGACGACGCCAAGGGCATCACCGTTGACCAACGTTCAAAAGAAGCGGCGCACGACTACCGCTACTTCCCCGAGCCCGACCTGCCCGGACTCGACCTCGTCGCCATCCGCGAAGCGCAAACCAAACTCGTTCCTGAGCTGCCGCAGGCCATGCGCGCCCGCTTTATCGACGAATACGGCTTTAACCGCGAGGACGCGACTATCATGACCGACGACGCCGCGCTCGCCGATTATGTTGAAGAGATCATGAGCGAAATGCGCGTGTGGCTCCATGACAATGGCGAGATCGAAGGCACTGACGATGAAAAATGGGAAGCCAATAAAGCGAAGATCGCCAAACTTGTTTCCGGCTGGCTGCTCTCCAAGCTCGGCGGCCTTTTGATCGAAAAGAAACTTTCATGGTCAGACGCCAAAACCAAGATCACCGCCGAAAACTTCGGCGACTTCTTGGCACTCATCTACGCCAGCAAAATGAACTCGGCTGCGGCGCAAATCGTGCTCGCCGAAATGCTCGCGACCGCCAAAGAGCCGGAAGCGATCCTCGAAGAAAAAAACCTCGGCCAACAATCCTCGGCCGACGACCTCAAGCCCGCCGTCGAAGGCGTCTTAAACCAATACGTCGACCAAGTCCTGCAATACAAAGCCGGCAAGGTCCAGATCATCAAATTCCTGGTCGGCGCCGTCATGAAAGCCACCAATGGTAAAGCCAACCCCCAAGTCGCCGAAGAGATGCTTAAAGAGATGATGAAATAATTATGCCAGACGCGCCGATAGACAAGATCGACTACGCCACGATCTTGGAAAAGTATCCGTGGTTGATTCAACCCGATCAAAAATGCGTTATAAGCCCAGATGCCGACGGCATGCTATGCGGGCTGTTCGTGTCGCATTTCTTGGGTTGGGAGATTGTCGGATATTACGATAATGGAAAAAATTTGATATTAAAAAATGGCGTTCACGCCAAGGACTGTATTTTTTTGGATACGGAAATATATCGCCCCGAGATCCGTAGCATCGGCCACCATATCTCACTGTTTAGAAAGGATAGCACAGGCATCAATATGGCCAATTACGCCAATTGTCTGAATCCCAACAACCTGCGGGGTCGCACGCTCAAAGAAAATTTCTCTTTAAAATACCTAATGGGAACGATCCACTTGCTCATTTCGATCATCGGCAGTACGCGCAAT
>CAIQCM010000009.1 GCA_903870305.1 uncultured bacterium | reverse complement strand
CCAACGCCAAGGCAGTCGCAAAAATTTTCAAGATCAAAGGCCGCGACGCCAAGAAGGCGCTCCCCATGATCGTCGCGGACACGAAGATGGCGAAAAAATTTTTTAAACTCGCAACTCGTCACTCGCAACTCGCAACTCGTCACTGGCCCGGTCCGTTTTCAATCGTTCATCGTGCAAAAAAGGGGATCGTAAAAGCGGCGCTTAAAAAAGGCACGGCCGCCGTGCGCGTGCCTGACTCGGACATTGCGCGAACATTATCGAAATATCTCGGCCGCCCGCTCATTGCCACCTCGGCGAATATTTCCCATCAGCCGACCTGCTATTCGGTCAAAGCATATTTAACCCAGGTTGGTCGCAACCACGCGCCACGAGCCACGCGCTACGTGCCGGACATCGTCCTCGATGCCGGGGCGTTGCGCCGGCGCCGTCCATCAACTATTGTTAAGGTGAGTGATAATGGCGAAGTTGAAGTGTTGAGAAGGGGCCCCGTAAAAATATGAGCATTCGCGAAACAATCAAGCGTTTTTTCCCCGAGCACATGAACCAGCAGATGCGCGAGTTTTTTGTTTCGAGCGCGATCTTTGATTTTGGCGCCGGCATGGCGGCCATCTTTGAGCCGATTTATCTGTGGTCCGTCGGCTGGCGCCTTCCGTCGATCATTATTTTTTACATGGCCGCCTATGCGCTATATTTCTTGATCGCGCCGCTCGGGGCCTCTTTTGCCCGATCGCGCGGTTATGAACATTCAATTGCGCTCTCGACGCCTTTTTTGGTCCTGTATTTTTTGGCGCTTTTCAATATTCCGCGCGGCAACATCTTTGCGGTCATCGCGGTCGTCTCGTTCGGGGTCTTTCGCATGTTTTACTGGCCGGGCGCGCGTTCGATCATGGCCAATTATTCGACCGATGACGAAAGCGGCCGCACGCTTTCCGGGCTGAACGCGCTTGCGGTCGGCGCGGCCGTGTTGGGGCCGGTCTTGGGCGGCCTTATTGTTCAGCAATTCGGTTTCGCCGTTCTCTTTTTGATCGTCTCAGCGATCATTTTGCTTTCGAACGTGCCAATGCTCATGACGCCCGAGAAATTCTTGCCGCACACTCTTAATTACGCCGACGCTTACAAGCGCCTGCTGAGGCCCGAGTTTCGAAAGTCGGTCGTCGCTCATTTCGGCTACGGGGAAGAATTCATCTCCGATTTTATTTTGCCAATCTTCTTTTTGACCGTTGTTTCATCGTACCTCGCGGTTGGCGCGATCGCGACCGCGGGCGGCATTATCGCGATCGTCGCCATTATCGCGATCGGCCGCATGACTGACAGCCATCACCGCCACCCCATTATGCATGCCGGCGCTATCCTCACCGCGCTTTCATGGATTCTGCGCGCGGTTTCGATGACGCCTCTGGGGATCGTCGTTTGCCAATCGCTTTATCGCGTTTCGCGCATCACCGTCCAGGTGCCGTTCATGACGCTCGCGAACGCCAAGGCGCGCGACTATTCGGTCATGAAAAGTTCGTTGCTTTACGAAATGTCGCTCGTGGTCGGCAAAGTGATGACCGCCGCCGCCGCGCTCGCCATCTTGTATTTTTTCCCGAGCAATTGGACGGCGATCTTCATCCTCGCCGCCGCGCTTACGCTTTTCTATGGAATTTTCTAAACAACGCGGACAACATTTTTTGACGGATAAAAATATCGTCAAAAAAATAATTGCCGCGGCTGAACTCGCGCCCGACGACGTCGTGCTTGAGGTCGGCCCGGGTTTGGGAGTGATGACCCGCGAGATCTTGCCACGCGTTAAGCGCCTCGTCGCCGTCGAGCTTGACCCGCTTTTTGTGCGCGAGCTCCGCGCCGAGTTCGCCGAGGCTTCGCCTCGGCCGGAAATTGTCGAAGGCGATATTTTAAAGACGAGGGTCGCCAATCTTTTTTTGTCCCACGCGCCATGTGCCACGAGCTACAAGCTAATAACCAACCTTCCCTATAACATCACGTCGGCTTTTCTTAAGAAGTTCCTTATTGAACCGCCGGCTCCGGAGCGGATCGTGGTCATGCTGCAAAAGGAGGTGGCAGAACGGATCTTATCCGTAAGAACCAAGAACCAAGAACCAATTTCCAAGCCCACAAACCTGTTGGGGCTTATGTGCAACTTGTATGCCGAGTGTTCGCCGGTGTGCCACGTATCATCCGGCGCCTTTGTGCCGCCGCCTAAAGTCGATTCGGCGGTTATCTGTCTAAAGCCGTATTCAAGCGCCGCTTTTTTGGACAAGTGGGGGACTCCCCTCGATCGCGCCGAAGACATTATGGCTTTCGCTTCGAGGTTTTTCGCTCAGCCCCGCAAAAAAATGTGCGGACTTTTGAATAAGGACTTGCGCGAGAAGTGCCAAAATGCGCTTACTGCGATCGGTGAAAGCCCGGATTCGCGCCCGGCCGCACTACGCGTTGAAAAATGGGTGGAGTTGTGGAAGAAAATGCGCTAGGCGGGTTTTTGAAATTTATATTTCAACAAAAGCGTTCCGCGCCGGTTGATTTTTTTGACTGCAAAGAGGGTTAGGGGAATTGATGATTTGTTATCACTGTAAAGACCATGGCCGAACCCGAGAAGTAACGGCTCGATCGTTATCCATATCTCGTCAATAAGGCCCGCCTTTAAGAATGCGGTATTTGTCAGTTCTCCGCCAATAAGCATGGCTGTTTTAAAACCCTTAGATCGAAGTCGGTCGATTAACCGTCGGGGTTTGTCTTTGACAAACTCGAGTTGTCCGGTTTTCTCGGCAAGGCGGTACTTTTTAGGATCATTGGTTAGCACGATCTTTAGAGAGGGCGATGCGGATGTTATGAAAGTTTTTGCCGCCTCATAAGTTTTTCTTCCCAAGATGATCACTTTCTGTTTTTTTAATAATTTAGAAAAATATTCCCGATCCTCCGGGGATGTCCATTCGTAGATCTTTGATCGTCGCCACTTGGTGGTTTTTCCGTCAAGCGACATGACCATGGCCATGATGACTTTCATTTGGCGGACAGTTAAAAACTTTTTCTTAATTTTAGTATTTTTTCTTCAGGGTGCCAATAGCGGCGCATCTCTCCGGCCAAAAAGAAAGAACCGGTAACGAGGATCATATCGCCCGCGCGCGCAATTTTGCGCGCCTCGCGCATAGCCATGAACGGATCAAGGAAAGTTCTCATCGTGGCGCCTTTCTTTAAAAACCGTTTTGATCTTTCCGCCAGCTCTTTGGGGTGCGCGCATTTTCTTTCTTTGTTTTGGAAACGAGTGATCAAAACACGGTCGGCCTCGGGGATGATGTATTTTAAGATGGAAACATGATCTTTGCTTTCCGCAATGCCGATGATGAGGAAAAGTTTGCGAAAGCGGTATTTTTTCAGATCGGCCAAAGTAGCCCTGATCTTTGAACGGTTATGCGCCCCATCCAAAACAATGAGCGGTTTTGTGCTGACGACCTCGAAGCGGCACGGCAGGCGACTCTTGGCTAGTCCAGTTTTTATGAACTTTTGTTCGATGCCGATCTTTCCCGCAATGGCGCTCGCCATTTCTTTATTATATCCATGATGGTCGCTTTGGCGCGGTATTTGATGAAAGGAGACGCCAAGTTCATTGCATATATTCTTGAACATTTTAACAAGTGCCGGTTTTTGTTCGGCAGTGAAAAAATTTGTTCCGCGCTTGATCACCCCCGCCTTGTCGTATCCGATCTTTTTGAGCGTCTTGCCCAAAAGCTCGGTATGGTCAAAGTCAATTGAGGTGATCGCGGTTATTTTGGGCGCGGATATTATATTGGTCGCGTCATATCGACCGCCCAAACCGACCTCCAATACAACCCACTCGCATTTTTGTTGTCGGAAATAGATAAATGCGATAGCCAGGAATATCTCAAAAGCGGATGGTCCGCCGAACGGCCCTTCATCATATGCTTTATCGATCTGCGGTTTCAAATCATTGACAATGTCGGCGAATCCGCCCGGCGAGATGTAAAATTCATTTACCTTAATTCTTTCAATGGCCGAAACCACCGGCGGCGAGCTGAAAGACCCGACCTTTTTGCCGGACGCAAAAAGTATCTCATGGAGCATGTTGGTCACGGTTCCTTTGCCCGCCGTGCCGGCAATATGGATATATTTAAAATTTTTTTCCGGGTTGCCGATGAGGTCAAGGAAATATTCCATCCTTTTCAAATAGATCGAGGGATTATGCCGGTTCACCAAATAGTCGCCGTCTGTTGGCATGTTCGCTAGGCCTTCGATGAAATCAAGCGCTTCGCGGTATCGGGCAAAAGTGCGCATAATGCGTATTTTGGGTATAATACTTGACAAAATGATGATAACACAGTATCGTCCGAACCAGAATGATCGAACTTTTCGGTCATTGGTTTATTGAAACCATGATCGCATATGAAAGGAGCAAAGACCATGAAAAAGAAACTTGTCTCTCCGCTTTTGGGTCAGGTCTTGAGCAGAATCGCTCATAAGATCGGCGCCGAGGTGGTGCTCGAACCAAAGTGGAAGATCGTCGGTCAGATCGTTTTCAAGAGCGGTCGAAAAAGGTATTTTCGATATTCCAGCTTGGACCTCAACCCGTTGGGCGCTTCGGATATTGCCAAAGATAAGGACTATGCCAACTTCTTCATGAAGCGCATGGGTTACCCGACCATTGTTGGAAAGACCTTTTTTTCCGACCAGTGGGGGAAGGCCATTGGTTCGCGCGGGCGAAATATCGATGCCGCCTACCGCTATGCCCGTCGTCTCGGTTTTCCTGTCATTGTGAAACCGAACAGCGGCAGTCAGGGTTCCGGCGTCGCGCTTGTGCAAACCAAGGAAGAGTTGCGCCGCGCGTTGCGGGCGATCTTCAAGAGCGATCGCGTTGCTTTGGTCCAGCGGGTGGTTAAGGGGAAGGACTATCGCTTGGTTGTTCTGGACGGCAAGATCATCTCGGCTTACGAGCGGATCCCGCTCTCCGTAGCCGGCGATGGACATTCGTCCATCGGCGCGTTGTTGCGACGCAAGCAGCGTCAGTTCATTGCCGCAAGTCGCGATACGCAGATTAAGACCGATGATCCGCGCATTGCTGAAAAGTTGGGTCGTCAGGGCATGAGCATGGCATCGCGTCCGGCGAAAGGCGAGCGCGTCTATTTGCTCGACAATGCCAACCTCTCGACCGGCGGCGATTCGATCGATGTTACCGACACTGTTCATCCATTGTTCAAGCGGGTTGCCATCCGTTTGACCAAGGACATGGGCTTGCGTCTTTGCGGGGTCGATCTGATGATTGAGGGTGATATCGGCCGCGCACCGGGAAAGTATTGGGTGCTCGAGGTGAACGCCGCTCCCGGGCTGGATCATTATGCGCAGACCGGCAAAAAACAGGAGCAGATCGTCGAAGACCTGTATCTGAAGGTGCTCAAAAGTATGGACAGGTAGTGTTCGTGCGCCAACCTCGTCGGGTGCCAGGGTTAAACGCCTTGGCACCTTTTATATTATAATGTAGTTATGCATAACCGATCGGCAATTCAACGACTTCAAGATATGGTGTCGCAGTGCGAGGCGGCTATTGTTTATGATCCGAGAAATGATGAGATCGATCTCGCCGACCCGTCAGTTCCGCTTCAATTGCCGCCAAATCGCATCATCTTGCCGTCCGATAAAAATTCCGACCCGTTTGCGTGGTCGTTGAAGTGCGCGGTTGAATTTGCCGATTTTGACGTGTGTTTGCTTATCCCGGGCAAGTGTTTTGATCCGGTCGGAACCCGTCATGGCCGCGGCGGCGGCTGGTACGATCGTTTTTTGTCGAAGATACCCCCATCATGGCTTCGTATCGGAGTAGCGACAATATCCGATATTTCGCAAATCCCTCTTAAACGAGAAGCATGGGATGAGCCGGTGGATTGGGTGTTGGCCGTGGATGGCCATAATTGGACGGTTTTTGAGACGGGGGCGAGGAATCCTCAGGGGTGATCGGTTAGTAGAGTTGTGGAAGAAAATGCGCTAAAGCCAAATGACAACTTGCGGCCGTTCTGTTATAATTCGACTCTAGCCCTTATTGGATATGCGAAACGGGACGACGCGCGTCTTGGGAATCATACTCTTTGCGCTTATCGGCGCTTCGGCGCTGGTTTTGGGCGTGATGAATACGGAAAACGGCATTGCGACTCCGCTTAAAGCCGACTTGGCGGCCACGCAGCAATTTTCCGATGCGGTGAACGGCGGCAATGTGAACGCGAATGATATTGCGGCGCTTAAAAATAAGGATACCGATGGAGATGGTCTTTCCGATTACGACGAACTCTACGTCTATCACACCTCTCCTTATATAAAGGACTCTGATTCCGACGGGACGCCCGATGGAACGGAAGTGAAGAACGGCACCGACCCCAATTGTCCGCAGGGTCAGGACTGCGGTACGCCGGCGCCTATTGTGACGAATACACCGGCTGCGACCGACGGAAGCGACGCCTCGACGGCTCTCGTTCCCGACCTTAACACCGGCACGGTTCCGCAGGCGAGTATTTCCGACGCCGCGCAAATTCGCCAGCTTTTGAAGGATCAAGGATTGACGGACGATATCTTGAATACGATCGACGATAAAACGCTGGTTCAGATGTATAATGATTCGGCGGGGAGCGTTAACGCTAATACCAACCAATAGCCGACATGTCTCCAATTTTTAAAAAATCAGCGGTCGCGCTCACCATCGGGTGTTTTGTTTTGCTCGCCGTTTCATTGTGCGCGCCAAGGATCGCCAAAGCGCAAATCGGCGCGGGCGGCGTAGAAGGCACGATTACGATGGAGGATTTTGCCGCCCAGGAGGCAAAAGCCGTCGCCGAGGCGAAAACGGCGGTCATGAATTCGACCAAGTACGCCATCACGAGCGCCATTTTGACGGCCGTGGACACGGCCGCGCAGCGGGTCGCCGCAAACGCCGCCACCTTTATCGTTTCCGGCGGCAAGGGCCAAACCCCGCTCGCCTACATCACCGAATGGAAAAGCTGGCACGACAACATTCTCATGGATTCGGTCTCGGACTCGATCAACACCTTGTCGAGCAAGTATCTTGGCTTCGGCATTTGCGCACCCATTAATACCCAGCTCGACCTCAGGATCAAGCTGGGCATTGCTCAGCTTTACGCGCCGCGACCGAATTGTACGTTTAACCAGGCATGGAAGGCCGTTCTTGCCGACAAGAATAATATTACTTCGGGCAAGATCCTGTCGACCGTCACGCTCAGTTTCCAAATGGGCGCCTCGCCGCTTTCTATCGCCATGAACACGCAGTACGCGGTCGTGAACAAAGCGCTCAACGCGGCGGCACTCGAGGTTAATCAGCGCCTCACCAGTCCTTACAAGCCGTTGACCGATGCTATCTCCGGAAACGTCAAAACGCCGGCCACAATAATGGAAAACACTGCGCTTAAACCGATCACGACGATGGAGGAGGCGCAAGCGGCAAAAGAGAAGGTTGAAATAGACAACATCGATCTTTTGGCCGCGGTCGGCGCCAATGCACTCAAGGTTTTTACCTCGACCTTGGCAAGCAAAGCGATCGACAAGTATTTGAAAGGCGGCACTTTGACCGGCAAGGATGTTCTTTGCGCCAGTTCGATCGGCAAGAATTATAATTTGTGCAAGGGCGTGATCAATTCAAGCGCGGATGCCGGCTCGGTCGCGGGATCGACCGATACGGCGCTCGCCTCGGCTTATTTTGCCTCGCTTTTCACGCCGTCGGTCGGCCAGATCGATGATTACAGCCCGATAAATGACCTTAGCGCCTGCCCCACGGACACGACCGCGCGCGGTATTTGGAATTGCGCCATGGACCAGGGGTTTGTGAAAGCGCTTTCCGCCGGCGAGAACGGCCATCTTTCGGTGGCCGAGGCCATTG
>CAIQCM010000008.1 GCA_903870305.1 uncultured bacterium | reverse complement strand
CGCCGACATACGAGGCGCAACCGGAAGCCGAAACCATTTCGCCTAAAAGTGCCGTGGTCGTGGACTTTCCGCGCGTGCCGGTAATACCGACAACCGGCACCGGCGGCGCAAGCGCCATGAACGCGCCGACGTCGGTTGTTATTTCCGCTCCGTGCTTCGCCGCGATCTTCAAGAACGGCTCAAGCGCGCGGTTGCCTTGGTTTCTAATGACAAGATCGACGGATTTGAAGTCAACGGCGCGATACCCGCCCAGGTGATAAGTCGCTTTCAAGCCCTTAAGATGCTTTAAGCCGACAACCAGATCATGCGCCGGTTTAGGATCGGTCACCGTCACCTTGGCGCCTTGTTTAACAAAAAACCGGGCGGCGCTGTTGTTGCTCCCCTCCCGATAGCGGCCAACGCCGGTAATGAGCACCTTTCTATTTGTCATGATGTTTTTCATGGATAAAATGTTCTCTGAAGTCGCTCGTGTGCGCTCGCACCAGGATCATCGCTTTTACCACCTGATAATACATGTGCGCATATTCGGGAAGTGCTTTGGCCCAACCGACTTTTTGATATTTGGTGCGAACGGTAAGTCCCTTAAGCAGAACGGCGCCGTACGGCAAGCCGTTGGCGCGGCAGTAATAATTGGTCGCCGCCTCGATCATGAACCCCCGGATGTAGCGCTCGGGAATGTTCTCAAAAATATCGCGGCGCATAGCGCGCTCGCCGCCGATCAACGGAAGAAAACGCTGGGTGAAATTTGAGAAGGCGTTTCTATCGCGCCAGCCGACGCACATGGCGAGTTTTCCCGCGAGCACCGGAGCGACGATGGCGGAGGCATGTTCGGAAGTGAAGCCGACAAGATCGGCATCAAAGAACGCGATAAACTCCGCGTCGGTGTGGGCGGCGCCGTGCTGCAACGCGCCGCTCTTGCCGTGATTGACCGGAAGCTCGTGGACGGTCGTAGCGCCGGCCTCGCGCGCCGCATCCGCCGTGCCGTCGGTCGAACCGTCGCAAATGACAATTATCTCGGAAAATAATTTCGATTTAACAAGCGGCTTGATGACGCTGGCGATCGTCTTTTCTTCGTTAAATGCCGGCACGATGGCGGCGATGTTTGGCATAGTTTATGAACAATGAACGATAAACAATGAACAATTCATGTCCCGTCCGAACGGAACCGTAGTTGTTCATCGTTCATCATTAATTCTTATTTCTCAACTCTCTCATCGCCACGTCGTAGGCGACGTCTTCGATGCGGCGAAGCGCGCCCTTGGCCTGATCGAGCTTGGTGCGCAAGTAGCCGGTCAAGCTCAAGCCCATAAGCGCCATGACAATCTCGCGGCTCGCTTCAAGCGCTTTATCGATCTTTTTGAATTCGCCTTTGGTCGCCCACTGAACGCATTTGCGCGCGATCTCGCCCACGGTGTCGGTCAATCCGCCCAGGACCGCATCGGAATCGAGTTCCAAATTCTTAATAACGCAAAGCGGTTCGTTCTTAATGAACGCCAGAAACTGCGCCGCCTCGGCATATTCCTCAAGCGCGGCGCGATGCGGACCCTCGGAAACAATGTCGGGGTGTTTCTTAAAAACCGACACGAACGACCGCTCCGAAGTTTCAACTTCGCGAAGCAGGCGTTCCGCTTCGGCGACATCGTCGCGATGCAAAGCGAAGATCGCCTGTTTTGACTTGGCAAGCATTTCGTCGGAAGCCGCAAACAGCTTACGCCGTTCAATGGCATATGAGGCGTAAATTTTGCTTATTTTTGCGAAGGCGGTCTTGTTTATCATATGACGGCAGTTTAGCAGTAATGCGCGCTTAAATAAAGGGACAGCCGATTATTTTTCCCACCAAAGGACAGCGAAATGGCTCGTTGTTTCTTTGACGTTCAAATCGTTCAAGAGCGCGGCGGAGTTGGTGTGCATTAGGAAGTCGGGGTGGTAGAAATTATTATTCTTTGCGAGCGAGGCAAGAAGCCACAAGCAAGCGGGGCAATCGCTTTGCGACGGATCTTTAAGCTGTTCGATCGCATCGAGATTGTCGGAGACCAAAACCGCTT
>CAIQCM010000007.1 GCA_903870305.1 uncultured bacterium | reverse complement strand
GACATTTTAATTTCCCGCCTACCCTGACATTATCGTCTCCCTATGACAGGCCGTCCATCCAAAATATCAAAAAACCTCCGCAAGACGGAGGCCTTTGGAAATTGGTTCTTGGTGGTTGGTTCCTAGGCCTTGGTTTCAACCTTATGGCCTGTGTGCGCCTTTTTCTTGCTGCCCACGACGATTTTTTGGTCGATGAGCATGTTCCAGACCGGGTTGGAGGGCTGAGCGCCTTTCGAGATCCAGTATTTGATGCGGTCGGCGTTCAGTTTGTAGCTCTTTACCTTGCCGCGGCGGTTAACCGAGCCGAGGTTTTCAAGGTAAGTACCCCACGGGTCGCGGCGTTTTTCCACGACAATAAGGCGGAACGAAGGTTCCTTGGTTTTTCCGACGCGTGATAAGCGAATGCTAAGCATAGTGTTTTATGTGCTAATACTACCGAATTCGCTTTATATCGTCAAGTGGGGGACGCATCGGCGTCCTTGGCTCGATGCTAATATGCGAATTGTACGAATATGACTAATAACGTTACGAATTTGTATTGCATTCGTTATATTCGTATCAATTAGTATATTTGCATCGAGTCGCTGCCCACAGGCAGCCATCATGGCAAAATAGACAAATTAGCGATAAGCTTAAAATCTAAAAGTTAATGAAATTTGAACCAAATAAGCCCTATGGATTACGGAGAAAAATCAGTCGAACTGCATAAAAAGTACGGCGGCAAGCTGGAAGTTAAGCCGGTTGTCAAAGTCGAAACGCGCGACGATCTTTCGATCGCCTATACCCCGGGCGTGGCCGAGCCGTGTTTGAGGATTGCAAAAGATCCGGCGCTGGCATACGAACTTACGATCAAAGGACATACGATCGCGGTGGTCACCGACGGCAGCGCCGTGTTGGGCTTGGGGAACATTGGGCCGCTGGCTTCAATTCCGGTCATGGAAGGCAAGGCGCTGCTCTTTAAGGAGTTTGGCGGGCTCGATGCTTTTCCTATTGCGCTTGATACCCAGAATGTCGATGAGATCGTCGAGACCGTGAAACGGATCGCGCCGGTCTTTGGCGGAATTAACCTCGAAGACATTTCCGCGCCGCGCTGTTTTGAAGTTGAAGAGCGTTTGATCGAAGCGCTCGACATTCCGGTCTTTCATGATGATCAACATGGCACGGCGATCGTGATCCTTGCCGGACTTATCAATGCTTGCAAGGTGACCGGTCGAGATCTTAAAGACGCGCGGATCGTCTTTTCTGGTTCCGGCGCCGCCGGTACGGCGTCGGCAAAGCTGTTGCGCGCTTATGGCGCGACCGATATCACCTTCTGCGATTCGCGCGGCATTATTTCTTCGGCTCGCGCCGATTTGAACCCTGTTAAAAAGAGTTTCTTGGAATGGACGAACAAGCGCGACACCAAAGGCACGCTCGCCGATGCTTTGGTTGGCGCTGATATTTTCATTGGCGTGTCCAAAGCCGATCTGTTGAATTCAGATCATATTAAATCAATGGCTAAAGACCCGATCATTTTTGCGATGGCAAACCCAAACCCCGAAATAATGCCTGACATTGCCAAATCCGCCGGCGCCGCCGTGGTCGCCACCGGCCGCTCCGACTTTGCCAATCAAGTTAATAATCTTTTGGTCTTCCCCGGCTTGTTCCGCGGCGCGATCGACGCGAAAATAAAAAAAATCACGGTCGAAATGAAACTCGCCGCGGCCAAGGCGCTTGCCGCCTACGTCGGCACGCCAACGGCCGACTGCATTATTCCCGACCCGCTCGACAAGCGCGTCGCGTCGGTGGTTGCCGAGGCGGTGAAGAGCGCGAGGTAGTGCATAGCTCGTGGCACGTCGCCCCAACGACTCCACCGTCATTGCGAGCGAGGCCGCAGCCGAGCGCGGCAATCTCATCGGTATAGCACGAAGCGTCATCAGCACTCTGTCAATGCGAGGAGCGAGTCGAAACGAGCGACGCGGCAATCTCGTGAATTTAGCAACCACGGTGATATTCCCACGGGATTGCTTCGTCGGCTTCGGCCTCCTCGCAATGACGGTTAGAGCGAGGCGCCTCATCAATTATCGTCATTGCGAGCACTAGCGAAGCAATCTCATGAAGCCAGCACCCACGATGATAGAAAGCATATGTCCGAAAAACTCTTCTGCGTCTACATAATGACTAACGTGAGTAATAAGGTTTTATATACCGGCGTAACCAGTAATCTGCCCAAGCGCGTTTACGAACATAAAGAGCATTTGGTTGACGGTTTTACCAAAAGATATAATGTCGATAAGTTGGTTTACTACGAAGTAAGTCCGAGCGCCGAAGGGGCGATATTGCGCGAGAAGCAGATCAAGGCGGGGTCGAGGGCAAAAAAGATTGCGCTTATAGAAAAAATAAATTCGGCTTGGGTTGATTTATATCCTTCAATAATTTGATGATAGGGATTGCCGCGTCGGCCATCGGGCCTCCTCGCAATGACGATTAGTAACGAAGCGCTTCATCAACACATCCGTCATTGCGAGGAGTGAGCGCACGAGCGACGCGGCAATCTAGTGAATTTAGCAACCATGGTGATATTCCTAAGGGATTGCTTCGTCGGCTTCGGCCTCCTCGCAATGACGTTGTTTATTGTCGCTTCGATAATTTGATGAAGACGATCGCCTCTCTCACGACGCGCTATGCCAGTTGACGCGCGCAATATTTTATGATTAACTGTGATAGCTCCATTTTCGGAGTAAGGAGAATAACGAATGCAGACAGCAGATCAAGACCAAGAACGTGTTCCATCGATCCCTTCCGGCTACAGCGCTCTCAAAAAACTGAATGCGCCGTGGACGCTCATTGAGAAGAACCTCCTTCGACGCGCCGGCGTTTGCGTGGTGGATTCGCCGGTCGAGCCGAACCTCATCGTCGTTTCGGGGACGCCGCGCGCGCCCTCAATCGCGAAAGTGGTAATGCACAATAATTTCACGATTGACCGTGAACTGCCCGCCTGGTTCAGGCATCCTGTTTCGAGCACTGCGTCCTAGTCCGCCCAACCAAGAATCCGCTTCGCCGGCTCTCTTGGCCGGGGCGGATTTTTTTATTTGAAAAACAAAATCTCGAATGGCGGGATTTGTATGCTTCGATAATTTGATGGGGAGATTGCTTCGATGACTTCGGCCTCCTCGCAGCGGTGGGGGGTTGACAATCGGCTGTTTTTATCGTATAAACGGCACAGGTTGTCATGTTTCGGTTCAGACAAAGCAGAAAAGGAGATAGCCATGAAGGTTACGGTTCTGGATAGAAAAAATGGTGTCTGGTCGCAAGTGGAGAGGTCGGCGCTCACATACAAGTGCCAGGTCGAAATCGAATCGTTGGGTCGTATGCCTGGTCGCTTGGTGATCATGAATCGGCCCACGCGGCATTCGTTTAAAGAGGCACTTGGCCACGCTGACTTCACCGAAAAGCAGGTCGAGTACGGCGATCAGTGGAAGTAGCTTCCACAACCGCCCAACCAAGAATCCGCTTCGCCGGCTCTCTTGGCCGGGGCGGATTTTTTTATTTCAAATATATCCCTTCAATCTTTATTCTTTCTTCCTCGGAGAGCGGTTCAAAAAGCGTTTGCGCGTTCTTGTCCACGATATAATAATGCTTGTCTTCAAATTCTCGCGGGATAAGGTGGTAGTGGACATGATTGACTTTGATGGGGCTCTCTTTAAGGAACGGCCGGAAATTTTGTCGAACATCGCAACCGGTAGAAAATGCGTCAGTTATTTTGTCTTGCCATTTGAGGATCGCGTTAAAAACGTTCTTTCTTTCTGTAGCGGACATTTCCGGCGGCTTGAGAATGTGGCGCTTTGGGATCACCAATGTATGTCCGGGCATTAAGCGCGGGTTGCTTAAGATGACGATAAAATCGTCGCCTTCTTCAAGTAGGCGGTATTTCGTTTCAGCGATGTTACAAAACGGGCAGGGCATAAATTACCGTCATTGCGAGCGAGGCCGCAGCCGAGCGCGGCAATCTCGTGAATTTAGCTACCATGGTGATGTTCCGAGGGGATTGTACCCCTCGGGGCACAGGCCGCGTCGCTCGTGCGCTCGCTCCTCGCAATGACGGGTTAGTTGTTACTTCGTCGATCTGACGACGGCTTCTTCCAATTTGATCGATAAAATCTTTGACACGGCGTCGTCGCCCATGGTCACCCCGTAGATCATGCCGGCGCGCTCCATGGTGTAGCGGTTGTGGGTGACGACGATAAATTGTGTTTTGCCGGTCAACTCGAAGACGATGTCGGCGAAGCGGACGGAGTTGGCTTCGTCTAACGCGGCATCGACTTCGTCCAAGACAACGAACGGAGAGGGGTTCACCGCGATGATCGCGGAAATTAACGCGATCGCTGTCAGCGCGCGTTCGCCGCCGGAGAGGACGTTTATGCTCTTAACACGCTTGCCTGGGGGTTGCGCGACAATTTCGACGCCGGGTTTGGTTGTAAATGTTTTGGCATTTTCCGGATCCTCGCCCTCCGCCACCTCGAGTGTTTTTGTTTCCGGTTCGATATAAATAAGTTTCGCGTTGCCGCCGTTAAATAGGACGCGGAAGAACTTCTCAAACTCAACGCTGATCTTTTTGAACGCCTCGTGGAAAGCGCGGCCGATCGTTTCGTCGAGCTCTTTGCCGAGTTCGAGCAGTTTTCCTTCGGCGGAAATAAGGTCGTCGTATTGCGTTTTTAACGTTTCATAACGCGAGGCGGTTTCGGTGTGTTCGCGCACCACCTCCGTATCGATGCCGCCGATGGCCGCGAGCTGCTGCTTGAGGCGCTGAATGTGGCGGTATGCCTCCTCGGAGCTCTCGGTACCTGGCGTGACTTCGGCCGCAGCGCCCTCAAGCAGGGGAGCGAGATCGCTCAACTGCATTTCGGCTTTGATCTCGGACTCAAGATCCTCAAGACGCTGTTCGGTCTTGGCCAGCGCAATGCGCCGTTCGCCAAGGTCGGAGCGCAAACGTGTGACGATTTCGAGCAAGTTCTGGTATTCGCGCTGCAAGGCGAAGAATGCGGATTTTTGCTCGCGCTCGCCCTTGCCGGCCGCGGTGATCTTTTCTTGAACGGTGTTGATCTTGGCATTAACCTCGTTGATGCCGCGCTCCACTTCGGCCAAGTTCTTCTCGTTCTCCTTATTGCGCGTTTCGCCTCTGATCGTTCCCAGGAGTTCGGCAATGCGCGCGTCGAGCGCCGTTGCCGCGGCTTTAATCGACTCGAGTTCTTCGAGCGTGGTGGCATTCTTTATTTTTGAAAGAAGTCCTTGCTCATCGGCCTGGATCGACTCGATCCCGGCGATGACTGCGGCCATGGGGAGTTGGGCATTTTTCGTGCGCTCGGCAGCGACCCGGATCTCGAAAGCGCGGTCGCGCAAGCGCTGGCGTTCGGCGTGCAGGGGCTCGAGCTCTTTTTGAAAATCCAAAAGCGACGACGACGAGGTCTCGGTCTTTTCAAGCGTGTTCAATTTTGTTTGAATGGCGCGCAGGTCAACCTCTTTGTCGGCGACGGCTTTTTCGGCTTGCGATGCCGAGCGCTTCAGTCCCTGCGCCTCGTGATGAATGGACCGATACAGCGAACCGTAGTGCTTTGACTGCAGCGCTTTAAGTTCGCCTTCAAGCGCTTCGCGTTCGCTCAACCGTTTTACCTGGCGCGAGAGCGAACGCAGGCGCGGCTCGAGTTCGGCGAGCAAGATCTCGGCTTCGCGCAAATTTTCGCGCGTCGCCTCGAGCTTGCGTTCGGCCTCGTTCTTCTTGATCTGCAAGTGGCGGATGCCGGCGGCCTCATCGATCGCTTCTTTGCGCTCCTCGGGGGAGAGAAAAAGAAACTGGTCGATCATGCCTTGGCCGATCACGGTGAAGCCGCGTTCGCCGATGTTGGCTTTAGCTAAGAGCAGGTTGATGTCGGCGAGACGGGCGCGATTGCCGTTAAGGAGATATTCGGAAGTTCCATCGCGGAACAAGCGGCGCGTGATCACGACCTCGGGCGAGCTTAAGATCGTTTCAATACTATCCTCGCTTCCCGCTGAAGCGGACGACGGGTGTTCATTTTTAAGAAATAGCGAGACCTCGGCCATGCCCATCTTCGAACGCTTGTCCGAGCCGGAGAAGATCACATCCTCGCTCTTTTTGCCTCGGAGCTGTTTTAACGACTGTTCGCCCATGACCCAGCGCATGGCATCGGCGATGTTCGACTTGCCCGAGCCGTTGGGTCCGACGATTGAGGTAAGGCCGCGGCGGCCGCCTTCGCCTTGTTCGGAAAACAAAATGGTCGTTTTGTTGGCAAACGACTTGAATCCTTGGATCTCGAGACGTTGGAGGTACATACCGTATGAACTATGAACGATGAACTATGAACGATGAACGACTCCGGTCGAGTATACTCAACAAGAATTGTTTATTGTTCATAGTTCATCTTACGGCCAAATGCCGTCCATTGACAAGGCAAAAAATGGGGCGTAAGTTGCATGGATGCCTGAATATATCAAAGAACTTAACGCAGCGGCTTTGGCTCTTGAACAAGCCAAAAACGTGGTGACGGTTTCGCACCGCCGACCCGACGGGGATACGATCGGCTCGGCGCTCTCGCTCGCGACCGCGCTTGAAGCGGCCGGTAAGACCGTGCGCTGTTTTTGCGTCGACGCGGTGCCTATCTCGCTCGCGCCTTTTGTCGGCGCGCGCGAATTTACCGCCGACCCCGGAGTTTTTGCCGGCGCGGACACGGTCATTGTGTTGGACTCGGGCGATCTGCGTTTTGTCGGCGCCGATTCCATTCTTTCCGGTCTCACGCACAAACCGGTTATCGTTAACATCGACCATCACGCGATCAACGAAAAATTTGGCGACGTCAATTTGGTCGTGACCGAAGCGGCTTCGACCACGGAAGCGGTGTTTGCGCTTTTAAAGGTCATGCGCGCTTCGGTGACGCCGGAAATGGCCACCAACATTCTCATGGGGATTGTCACCGACACAATGATGTTCTTCAACCCGGCGACCACGGCCTCCTCGCTCCATGCGGCGGCCGAACTCGAACGCTTGGGCGGGGACTTAAAAAAGGTCTCACGATTGGTTTCGAAGAACAAGAACATCGAGTCGCTTGTCCTTTGGGGCAAGGCGCTGGAGCGCCTTAAGTGGGACAAAGCGCGTTCGCGAGTCACGACCGCGATCATGGTCAATGAACTCAACGGCATGGCGCCGGGCGACGACGCCGTTGACGGCCTTTCTAATTTTCTTAATAATAATTTGTCGGCGCGAACGATCATGGTCTTGCGCGAGCTTGAAGGCGGCATGGTAAAAGGGAGCTTGCGCACGGCAAGCGATGACGTTGATGTTTGCGAAGAAGCGGTCAAGTATGGCGGCGGCGGCCACCGCAAAGCCGCCGGGTTCGCCGTTCGTGGTAGAATAGTGGAGAAGGAGAATGAGTGGGTTGTTGAGAAAGAATAGGTGCCCGAATATCTAATATCTAATGTCTAATATCTAATCCGAAAGACAAGATACTGATCAAGATATTAATTTGCGGATTAGACATTAGATATTAGGTATTAGATATTTAAATGATGATAGAATGCCAACGTAAATAACACTATGAAAAATATGAAAACAACCAACTACTCCCTCATTCCGACAGTGATCGAAAAGTCCCAATTCGGCGAGCGGGCTTATGATATTTATTCGCGCCTTCTTAAGGAGCGCATCATCTTTTTGGGCGATGCCATCGACGACGATGCGGCGAACACCGTGATCGCGCAAATGCTTTTCTTGGAGTCGCAGGACAAGACCAAGGACATCAAACTCTACATCAATTCGCCGGGCGGCTCGGTGACCGCGGGGCTTGCGATCTACGACACCATGCAGCTCATCACCCCTGACGTTTCCACTATCTGCCTCGGCATGGCCGCTTCCATGGCCTCGATCTTGCTTTCAGCCGGCGCTAAAGGCAAGCGCTTTGTGCTGCCGAACTCCGAAGTGATGATCCATCAAGTGATGGGCGGGGCGCAGGGGCAGGCCAGCGACATCGAAATTTCCGCGCGCCATATTCTGAAGCTCAAAGAGCGCCTCAATAAAATTCTCGCGACCCACACCGGACAGAAATTCGAAAAGGTCACCAAGGATTCGGATCGCGACTATTTCATGTCCGCCGAAGAAGCCGTTGAATACGGTTTGGCCGATAAGATCATTAAAAAGAATTAAGAGATAGGAATTAGGAATTAAGAAAAATACCGTCCGTGAAAGGCGGTATTTTTTCGCTCTTGACACTCCGTCCGGGCGGGGCTAGGGTTGCAGGTCGGTTCTTTGACCCTTTTTCTTACCCAAAAGGAGAAAAGCCATGTCATCAATTCGCGGTCTTGTGTTGTTCTGCTCGACCATCGCCTTGGTCTCCGGCTGCTATACGATGAAGTTGGGGCAAGACGCCTCGCTCTCGAATAGCATGTATCTAGGTGCGGCTTGGTCCATGCGTGACGCATATAAAAATCCGCCCCCGCCGCCGCAGGTCGTCCCGCCGGTGAAAGCCACGCCGTTTGAATTTGGCTTCACCGCCGATTATCGAAAGTTCCTGATTCCGCGCGCTTACATCGGCGTCACCTCAACTTATCTGTCTTGGTACGCCGACAATAGCGATCTTGAGAACGATGAAATGTTTGTTCAAAGAATTCGTTACACGGGATTAGAGGAAGTCCTGCTTAAGCGTCTTCCAACCCTTGGCCTCTCGCTCGGCTACCTGTTCGGCGACCGACCAGGGCTTAGAGCGATGGTTCAATACTCCGTTTCGTTTGTTTGGTACGAATTGTCGGTCAACACCTATCAAACAGAATATGGTTGTAGCCCGATTCCCGGTTGCAACACGCCTTTCGCTGATACGCTCATTAATTCAAAAGAGATCGCGCGCGGCGCAGGGATAAGGCAAGCCATGAGGATCGGCGGCGAATACATCCATGGCTTGGCGTGGATCGAGTTTGATGGAAAGACCCAGATGACCGGCGGCTTAGGGATCGAATTGTCGGATGTCTATTTCAAGGAATAGGATTGAACGACGCATGTCGAGCCGCACCCATCGGGGGCGGTTCGTTTTTTATACGTTAAATACCCTCCATTGACATCGCCCTGCGGCGGGACTAGGGTTAGAAATTAGGTCTTTGACTCGCAGTCGTTGAAAATCCGCCTTATCGGCGGGGGAGGGTATCATGATCAAAAGCAGTGGTTCTTTAGCGGTGTTTGCGGTTCTTTTCTTTTTGGCCGGGGGGTGCGCTCCGCATCAGTATCCGGGCGTGCTGATCGCGCCGTTTTCCTTTTCCCGGAGCTCGATCCATATGAATCACAACAGCGTTACGGCCGCGCCCCTGCCTGATTATTCCGACTTTCTCCCGTCGAACGGATCAACATCGATCAGCAGGGAGGCGAGCGATTGGGAGTTCTTGGTTTCGTCGCAGGTTTTTCAGGTTTTGCCCGGCGGTTTCATTGTTGGCGTTTCCGGCACGTGGTTTTTGGATTACGGAAGCAAATACGGAGAACAAGTGCTGCAACGCTCTTGGTACAACTGGTGGGACCCCGTTCCTTACGACGAGATGATCCTCCAAAGAACGCCGACCATCGGCGGGTATGTGGGAAAGTTGTTTTTGGCTGACGGAGGTTATGGGGGTCTGCTTGTACAGTACGGGATCTCGATTGGCGGCTATAAGATCAAGCATCGGCGGTTCACCGGCGTTGATGTGTATGGTGGGCGGAATTACTCCGTTTTGAAGGATGAAACTTTGCTTGATAGCGGCACGTCGATCCGACAGACAGTGGAATTCGGGCTTACGGAAGTATTAAGGATGGGTTTTTGGTGGGAGTCGGACGGTCGGTCGGCCAGTGTCGGGGGTATAAGTTTTTCCTTGACCATTGCCTACCCGGCCGCTGAGGATCGTTGGAAATGCAGTGACTATCTGGGTTATGGCGATTACCAAAATCCTGACAAACGTGAAGAGGTCGAGTGGCACGAAAAAAATTGTCACAACTGATAACGTTCGTGTTCCTGGCCCGTTTCCTTCAAGGGAACGGGCTTTTAAATACAAAAGGCGCGTTTATGGTAAAATACATAAACAAAAGCGTAATAAAATGGCTTAAAATGAGTACTCTTGACATTGGGCTAAATCCATGTTAAAGTGCATCGTTGTTCGTTGATGAGAAATCATGGCTTGGCAAGCAGCGGTCACGCCCACGACAAGCATGGGGTTTGGTTTTAAGGATTGCGTGGGCTCCGGCTCAACATTCCCTTAAACCAAACTTCTTGGGCGTGACCCCCTGCGTACCAATAACAAAAACTTCTCCGCTTGGGGCGGAGAAGATTTTGTTATTGGTAAAAATCAAGAACCAAGAACCAATTTCCAAAAAATACCAAGAACCAAGAGCCAAGAACGAGGGTATGCGGGTCATTTTTTTGTTTTTGATACTTGGTTCTTAATTGTTGGTTCTTGTTTGGAAATTGGTTCTTGGTTCTTGGTTCTTAATTTCCCACCGCCGCTTCCGGCGGAAGGTTTATATTGTTCATCGGTTCGTTGACGTTGGTGACGGGTATGGCGGGGGTTACTAACGGATTTGGGATAAGTATTTTCGGCGCGGGCGGGACAACAGTGCCGTCAGACAGTTTTGTGCCGGGGATTCCAGTTCCGTTTGCGCATATCTTGGGGAGCGCGCGGTAATGCGAGTTGAAGTTTTTTGTTGTCGCGGTGCCGTCGGCGTTCGTTATCGTATAAACGAATGT
>CAIQCM010000006.1 GCA_903870305.1 uncultured bacterium | reverse complement strand
TGAACCGGCCACGGCGACCTTAAAACCGACGCCGATCAACTCAAGCTGTTTGGTAAAACCGGCAGTGACCCCCGTGATCATGTTCTTCATGAGCTTGTGGGTGAGCCCCCACAGCGAGCGGTCAAATTTTTCTTCGGGCTTTGCGACCGTCACTTTCACTTCGTTCCCGACAACCTCAACAATGGCGTTCGGATGCGGCTTGAACGTAAGTTCGGTCTTCGGGCCTTTAACGCTAACCGTTCCGTCCGCAACTTTGACGGTGACGCCCGCCGGAATGGCGATGGGATTTTTTCCAAGTCGGCTCATATTAGTATATTTCGCAAATTATCTCGCCGCCGAGTTTCCTGTCCCTGGCTTCCATGTTCGTCATAAGGCCTTGGGAGGTAGAGATGACGGCCACCCCGGTCGCGGAGCGGACGGTCGGCAGCTTGTCGGCGCCGACGTACACGCGATGCCCCGGCTTGGAGATGCGGCGAATGGCTTCGAACGCCGGCCGGCGGCCGTCGTAGCGAAGGCGGATAGCAAAGTCCTTGTTGTCTTCTTTGGTCTCGACAGCGCCGACAAAGCCGCACTTCTCCAAAATTTTGGCGATCGTGAACTTGACCTTGGAGTAAGGTACGCTAACTTCGTCCCGGCGCGAGGCGGAGGAATTGCGGATTCTGGTGAGCATGTCGGCGATAGGATCGGTCATCATATGGTTACCAAGAGGCCTTTACAATTCCGGGGATCTCGCCCCGGTTGGCCAGTTCGCGAAAACAAATGCGGCACAATTCGAAGTCGCGCATATAGCCGTGCTTCCTGCCGCAGCGCCAACAGCGGCGAACCTCGCGGGTCGTAAACTTCGGCTTGCGCATGAACGATTTGTTGTATTGCGAAGTGGTTGACATAAAACAATTATTTCTTTGTTTCCGCCTGGAACGGGAATCCCAGCGCTTTGAATAACGCCAGGCCTTTGGCGCGGTCACCGGCGGTCGTCGTTATGACGACCTCGATGCCGTGCAGGCGTTCGACCTCGTCCGGGCGGATCTCGGGGAAAGCGATGTGCTCCTTGAAACCGATCGACATGTTGCCGTTCTTATCGACCGACTTCATGGACAAGCCGCGGAAGTCGCGGACGCGGGGCAACGTGACGTTTACAAACTTGTCGAGGAAACTCCACAAGCGCTCGCCGCGGAGGGTGGCCTTCATGCCAACCGTCATGCCTTCGCGGATCTTGAAAGCGGCAATTGATTTCTTGGAAAGCGTCTCGACCGGCTTTTGTCCGGAAATGCGAGCAATGGTCTCGGCGACGGTCTCGGCGAGCTTGGGATCCTTGTTCGAGGCGTTCAGCCCGACGTTTAGCGTAATCTTAACAACCTTCGGCACGCTCATGGGGTTCGTGAGCCCGAATTCCTTAGCCATCACGGCGCTGATCTTGGCGGAATATTGTTTCTTTAAAGTGTTGCTCATGCGAATTGTTCTTTACATTTCTTGCAGACGCGGACCTTCTTGCCGTCGGCGAGCGCGACGCGCCCGGTGCGCGTAGGAGTCGAGCATTTCGGGCAGACGAGCAGGACGTTCGCGGCAGCGAGCGGCGCGGAAAATTCCACGCGCTGGCCTTTTGAAGAACCGCGCGCCGGCAAGTGGCGGGTGCGCACGTTCAAGTGCTCAACCACGAGCCGCCCCTCTTTGGGGAAAACCTGCGTCACTTTACCGGACTTGCCTTTTTCACGTCCGGCGATGACCTTTACATTGTCTCCAGTGCGGATATTCATAATATTATACGACCTCGGGCGCGAGCGAGATTATCTTGGTAAAACCCTTGGCGCGCAGTTCGCGGGCGATGGGCCCAAAAATGCGCGTGCCCTTTGGTTCGAGCGACTTCTTGTCGATGATGACGGCGGCATTGTCGTCGAAGCGCACGTAAGAACCGTCCTTGCGGCGCGTTTCCTTGCGCGTCCGAACAATGACCGCATGCACCACGTCCGACTTCTTGACCATGCCGTGCGGCGCGGCGTCTTTGACCACCATGGTGACGACGTCGCCAATGCCGGCGTAGCGCTTTTGATAGCCGCCCAAAACACGGATCACCATGAGGATGCGAGCCCCGGTGTTGTCGGCCGACGATAACATTGAGCGATGTTGGACCATATGCTAAATGCCTTTTGTTACGCGAGCGATCACGCGCCAGCGCTTGTCGCGCGAGAGCGGCTTGCACTCTTCAATAACGACCATGTCCCCCGTGTGGTACTCGCCTTTTTCATCATGCGCCTTCATCTTGGTCGAACGGGTGTAGCGCTTGTGGTACTTGGGGTGAAGAACCGTGCGGTCAACCTTAACCGTGACCGTCTTGGACATTTTGTCCGAGACGACCTTGCCGGTGAATTGGCGCTTGGTCGTGGTATTTTTTTCCATATGTTTACTTGGCGTTCTTAGCACGCTCGGCGTGAATGGTCAAGGCGCGAGCGAGGGTCTTTTTGGCGTCGCGGATCTCGCGAACGTCCTTTAGCGAATCGGCGGCCACATCGAATCGGAAAGCGCGCAGCTTCTCGCGAAGCGAGGCGGCAAGTTCGAGCAATTCTTTTTCCGACTTTTGGCGCAATTCCTTGCTGTCCATATTAGTATTTCTTTACGAATTTTGCGGCGCAAGGCAGCTTGTGCGAAGCAAGGCGCAGCGCTTCGCGGGCCGTCGCCTCGTCAATGCCGTCCATCTCGAAGACGACCGTGCCCGGCTTCACGACGGCGATGTAATGGTCGACGGCGCCTTTGCCGCCGCCCATGACCGATTCGTTGCCGTGATTGGTGCGGGACTTGTCGGGGAAGATGCGGATCCAAATTTTACCGCCGCGTTTCACAAAGCGGGTCATGGCGCGGCGGGCGGCTTCAATCTGGCGCGAGGTGATCCATGCGGTTTCCATGACCTTGAGGCCGTAGGCGCCAAAGTCAACCTCGTTCTTGTCGGTGGCGATCCGCTTGCCGCGGGCGCGTCCTTTGTGCCACTTTCGGTGTTTTACCTTTTTAGGCATTAACATAGCAGTATTTTATTTGGCGGCCTCGGCCGTTACTTCAGCCGCTTTTGCTTCCTGTGCAACCTTAGCGGACGCTTCTTCGCGACGCTTTTCGCGCTCGCGGTCAAAGACCTCGCCGCGGTAGATCCAAACCTTGATCCCGATCGCGCCAAAGATGGTCTGGGCGAAACCCTGAGCGTAATCAATATCCGCGCGTAGGTTTTGTAGAGGAACGCTGCCTGAGGACAACATTTCGCGGCGCGCGATCTCAGCGCCGTTTAGCCGCCCCGAAACCATGACCTTAACGCCCAGCGCGCCGGCTTTGGTCACGCGCTCAACAGCCATCTTTAGGACGCGGCGGAAAGGCATGCGCTTTTCGAGGTCGGCCGCCATGCTCTGAAGCACGATCTGCGACGACAAGTTCGGGCGATTCACTTCGATAATATTCAGCTTGACGTTGACCTTGGTCTTTTTGGGAAAGAATTTGGCCAAGAGCTTTTTCTTCAGCTCTTCGGCGCCGGCGCCGGAACGGCCGATGATAAAGCCGGGCTTGGCGGTGTGGATCATGATCGAGACCGAGGACGGCGAACGTTCGACGTCGACGTGATCGACCATCGATTCCTTCAATTCTTTCATGAGATACTCGCGCATCTCAACATCCGTCCTAAGCTGGTGCTGATAGGCGCGGTTACGCGGCGATCCATACCACCGGGAAGACCAGGTGAAGATGACGCCGAGGCGGAATGCTTTGGGGTTGACTTTCTGTCCCATACGAGTTATGAGTTGCTAGTTTCGAGTTTCGAGTCCTTTTTTGATGCTGCTTTTTTCTTCGGCTTAACATCTTTCTTTTCTTCAACCTTAACCTCAACCGGCTTCTCATCTTTCTTTTGGAAATTGGTTCTTGGTTCTTGGTTCTTATCGTTCTTACCATCAGTAAGAACGATCGTTATGTGGGAAGTGCGCTTCTTGATCGGCGCGGCCGTGCCCATGGCGCGAGCGCGCCAGCGCTTAAGAGCCGGACCTTGATCAGCCGTGGCGGTTTTGATCGTAAGCGTCGCCTCATCGAGCTTGAAGTTGTTGACCGCGTTCGCGGCGGCCGAGTTCAACACCTTCAAAACCGGAAGCGAAGCCGCCTTGGGCAAGAACGCAAGTTGGGTGCGCGCGGCGTCAATCTTAAGACCCCGGAGCATGCCGGTGACCAGCCGCACTTTGCGCGGCGACATTCTCACGTATTTTGCGATGGCGTAGACATCCATAGTATTTATTTCTTAGGCGCCGGAGCGGCGGTTTGCACCGCGGCCGCGGCGGCCTTGGCCGTTTCGGCCTGTTTGGTCTCAAGCTCCTTTTGCATTTTACCGCCGTGGCGGACGAACTTGGTCGTCGGCGAAAATTCGCCCAAGCGATGGCCGACCATGTTCTCAATGACATAAACCGGCACATGGGTCTTGCCGTTGTGCACGCCAATCGTAAAGCCGACCATTTCCGGAGTGATGGTGGAAGCCCTGTCCCAGGTCTTCAAAATGGTCTTGTCGCCGGCTTTCAACTTCATGATGCGGCCGAGCAAGCGTTCATTGATGTATGGTCCTTTTTTGGAGCTGCGAGACATATAAGATTATCGCTTGGGGCGACGCTGCATGATCAATTTATTAGACCACTTTTTCTCGTTCCGGGTCTTGACGCCAAGCGCATGCTTGCCCCAGGGCGTCTTCGGATACTTCATACCGATCGAGTTGCGGCCTTCGCCGCCGCCGTGCGGGTGGTCGACCGGATTCATCACTTTT
>CAIQCM010000005.1 GCA_903870305.1 uncultured bacterium | reverse complement strand
GAGAGTCCCGATCAAGAGGGAACGAAAAGGCATTGCGCGTGGCTCGAAGCCATTGACAGCATTGTTCCGTTCCCTCGATCAAGGATACCCCCATTAAGGGGATGTGTCCTTTATATGACGGTGGGGGCGGTGGGCGGATTGACAGATGTTGATATTTATGAGAAGAAAAGGACAGAGGTAAAAAATGGCTAAAAAAGTTTTGATCATTGATCCGGACGCGGACAGGTGCGCTCTTTACAAACATGCACAACCGCAATTTGCTCCCGACTTGGAACTTGCGACGGTGGCCACGATGGACGAGGCCTTGGCCGCGCTCGCGGTGGCGCCGGTCGATACGATCGTGCTAAGCGTCGGCGGGTGCGATGACGACAGCGACAAAAACACAAAGCGCCACCGCATGCTTCAACGGGCTTGCCCGGCCGCCGAGTGTTATCTTTTTAACACTAGAACCTTTTCCACCGACAAAAGCGACTTGTCCGGGCTCTTCCATCTCTTCGCGTTGAGCGCGAACAATATCGCGTTCCTGTACCCGCGATTGCACATCTCGGAAAGACAACCTCAACGAAAGGCAAAAACATGCTGATGCGTCCAAGAAAGATCGTTATCACCGGAACGATCGACGCGTAGGTTTTCTCATCGAGACCCGACTCCCCTTGCCCGACAGGCGAGGGGTTTTTCTTTTTGAATAAGAACCGAGTTTTGACGAAATCGAAAAAATATGAGATAAAGTTGGTTGAGGAAAACGGAGGGAGAACATGACGAACGATTCAGACGGGCCCAGGAAGAGAGTTAGGGGAAGAGTATTGATGATCGAAACCGATCCGGACATGTTGGATCATTACCGCGCCCAGCTCAAAAGAGCCAAGGCGCTCGACGGTTGGGAAATCAGCGCCCATGGCAATTGGACGGATGCGACCGCCACCGGCGCCGACCATGACGTGGTCGTGCTCGGCACCGACCACCGGAACAAAGTAGCGACCGGCATTTTCATCAGGCGCGCCTTGCAATATTTTCCGGGCGCCAAGATCGTCTTGCACACGCCGGACGCCGACAAGACCAGGCACGACTCGATCTTTGCGAGCGTTCCCAAGCAAAGCCGGATCGAGCCGCTCGCGGCGACGATCAGAACGGTTCGGTCGCGGCCAAGAACCGCCTGATCCGCAACCGCACTCGCACGACTTCCTCCGACAAAAGGGGAAGTCATTTTTTATTTTTAAAACAAAAACACCTTCGCGAATGATCGCGAAGGTGTTTTGGCGTTCAAATTTTTACTGAATTTCGAAGGTGAGGGTGACGTTCGAGACGATGTCTTGGGAACCGGTCTCGATCGTGGGCGCGACCGAGGGCGCGGCGACGCCGGCACCCAGCTTTGCCATGGAGTTATAAATGATCGGCGTCGGCACTTGGATGTTCTCGCTAAAGTTGACGACGCGGGTGAGCTTCACGCCAAGCTGCTTTTCCAAAACGCTCGCCTTGCTCATGGCGTCGGCAATCGCCTTTTCACGCGCGGCGGCCTGGAGCGTATCCGGATTATCGATCGTAAAATTCAAGCCCGATACCTGGTTGGCGCCAATGGTGCCGGCATCATCAAGCACGTTGGAGATAAGGTCGAGGTTGCGGATCTTCACGGTCACGCTTTGGCTCGCGGTGTAGCCCGTGATCGTCTGCTTGTTGTTGGAATAATCGTAATTGGGGCTCACATCAAACTGCGAGGTCTGGATGTCAACGGTCGGGATCCCGGTCTGTTTCAATTGCGTGATAAGATCGTTGATCTTTTGATTGTTCTGCTTAAGAGCCGTTGCCACGCTCGCGTTCTGGGTCGTCATGCCCAGGTCGACGGTGGCGATGTCGGGCGTGCCAATAACCTTGCCGGTGCCGTCAAATGAAATGGTTTTCCGCTCGGCCGGCGCTTTGCCGATGGCCATGCTATTAATCGATTCGTTCTTTATTGCGAACGCGAGGAAGACGATGAGGTAGACCAAAAGAATGGCCAAGAGAACGGCGAAGAGCCGGTTCTCGCGCCAATTGGGCCAGAAGCCGTTGGTTTTGTCTTGATTAGGGGTCGCCATATGCCTAGGTATTAGGTGTTAGCTTTTAGCTGTTAGGAAAACCTAAAAG
>CAIQCM010000004.1 GCA_903870305.1 uncultured bacterium | reverse complement strand
GACATGGAAACCAGAATCGGGTTTTCCTTTTCAACCGGCGCGGGGGCGGGGGTCGGAGTGTTGGTGTTGCTGTTGGTTGGAGCCGGGGTGTTGACGGAAGGCGGCGACGCGACCGGTATCTCCGGCGCCGTTCCGTCGGCGTTAAGCGTGGCAAAGGCCTGGTCATCGGAAAACGCTTTGTTCCCCGAGGCATCGGCCGAAACAACCATAAAATGGTAAGCGGTTCCGGGTATGAGTCCGGCAAGGGCGACCACGTGACCGGTCACGCTCTCGTCAACCGAACCCAGCAATGAGCCGTATTTGGTATCGGATCCGAACTTGACGATTGAGTATGAATTTTCATCGGTTTGCCATGAGACGATCGCCGAGGCCTGCGTCACGGAACCGACCTTGATGTTGGAAATGTAGGGGGGAATGGTGTCGGTTTGCGGCGTGCGGGCGCGAATGACGAGGCCGGGCACATCGGTGGTCGTGAAAGTATAACCGGTGTGACCGCCGGCGACGTTGTCATCGGTGGCCGAGTTCGCGCATGCGTCGGCGGAAACGACTTTGTAGAAATACGGGGTTTTGGCGGTAAGTCCCAGGATCGTCACGGAGTGAACGGTTGAAAGCGTGGTTGTAACGGCGGTTTGCGACCCGTATGCGGCTGACGTGCCGTATATGACTTGGGAGGACGCGGGCTCGTCGGTGGTCCAAACGATGACGGCGGAGACGTCGGAAACCAAAGCGGGCGACACATCCGAGATGACGGGCGGCGTGTTGTCGATTATCGTCGTAAAGGTAAGTCCGGCGCCATGATCGTCTTCAGTGGCGATGTTTCCCGACGGATCGTCAGATTCAACTTTATAGTAATACTTGACGCCCGGGGCAAGGCCCGTGAGATCGACCGAATGAGCGGTGGTGTTGTCGTTCATTTGCGACGTGTTGTGGGCGTAGAAGGTGTTGGGGCCGTAGAGGACTTCGGAGGTTGATTTTTCGTCGGTGGTCCAGGTAATGGTGGCGGTGGTGCGGCCGATGTTTGCAGCTGTTGGCACGGTGATGATTGGCGGCTGGTGGTCGGCTTGAGCCGCGGTCGTGACCACGCGGTCGGGACCGGTTGTCAGGTTTCCCGAAGCGTCCGCGGTCTTGATCCGATAGTGATATGTCGTGGCGGCGATGAGTGGCGTAACCGCGACCGAATGGCTGAGCAGCAAGGTCTCGTCAAGAGTCGTGGAATGTCCGTATCCTGCGTCGGAACCGTATTCGATCATTGAATTGGCAAGCTCGTTCGTTTGCCAAACAACGCGGAACGAATTCATGGAAATAATGTCGTCGGGATTGGAAATGGTGGGTGCCGTGCCGTCCGCGGACGTGGTAAAGGTGTAAAAGGCGCCGCCGTTATTATCAACGGAAGAATTTCCCGCGGCGTCGGCGGAACGGACGCGGAAATAATAATGACCGCCGCCCGCAAGGCCGTCCAGGGTCACCGAGTGGGAAGTCGCGAGCGCGGGCGATCCGGCGACGCTTCCAAGCTCCGCGGTCGCGCCATAGTCAACGTACGAAGTGGCCGGTTCGTCGGTTGTCCAATTGATGCTCGCCGAATTGAGCGACAAGCTGGCCACGGCGGCATTGGAAATGACCGGCGGCGTGGCGTCCCCTGCCTGCGAAGTCGTAAAGGTCTGGTTGGCGCTCGTGCCCAAAACGGCGTTGGTGCCGCGCGAACGGATGCGGAAATCATAAGCCGTCTGCGGCGCAAGGCCGAGAATGGTGACCACATGCCTGGTCGTGAGCGTTGAGTCCAAAACGGTGCTGGTGCCGTAGGCGGTGGTGAGACCGTATTCAACCTGCGTATCGGCGACCTTGTCGGTCGTCCAGATGATATCGACCGAGGTGGGCTGGGTGCGGGCGCTGATGCCGGAAATTATGGGCGGCGACTGGTCGTTGGTCGTCGTAAACGAATAATACTGAACTTGGCCGTCAACAATGCGGTTATCCACGGTCGCGTTCCCCGAGCCGTCAACCGAGCGAACGTAGAAGAAGTAAATAGTACCCGGGTTCAGGTTGGTAATGTTGACGGTATGGGTGAGCGTCGGGTCGCTGGTGCCGGTCGTCGTGATCGGCGCGGAAAGGTCCGAGTGGGTGCTGTAATCAAGTTCGGTTGATGCCGAAATATTCGTCGTCCAGGTTATCTGCGCCGTCGTATTCGTCGTTTCAACAACCGACGTATTGGCGATGATCGGCCCTTGCGGCGTTGTGAAGGTAAAGCCGGTTCCTCCGCTATCGGCGGTTGAGGGCTGGTCAAAAATATCCGTTGAGCTGACGCGGAAATAATACGGCTTGTTTGGGAGGAGACCGGAGAGGATCACGCGGTGGTTCCCCACGCCGGCATCGTTATTCACAAGCGCACCAACGGTCACGGTGGTCGTAAAGGTTGAGGGTGAGGTTGAATATTGGACGACGGAATTGGAAAGCGTATCCGTGTCCCAGGTAATGGTGGCCGCCGTGGAGGATGGCGTTCCTGGAGAGACCAGGGAAATGGTCGGCGCCGGGGCGATGCCGCCGCCGCCCTCGCCGCCGGACTGTGCACCATCGGCGATGCCATTAACTATTTGCGACCGAAACGAAACGTTGCCACCCGCATCAACGGTTTCAACGTAATAGTAGTAGTTTCCGTTTTCGGTAACGCTCGTGTCAAGAAAGTAGTTCGTCCCCTCAACGCCGACGGCGCCGACCTCGTCCCAATTTGCAGGGTTGGCAAGCGACGTTGAACGATGGACCCGATACGACGCGAACGAACCGGTCGCGGCTTTCCATGCAATGAACAGCCGATACGTATGCGGATCGACAATGACATTTGAAGTATCTTGAACCATTACTGAAACAAGCTTGGCCGGAACCGTGGCCGAGATGATGTTGGTGCTGTTATTATACGCATCGGTGAACCTGGCATAGACCGTCGCACCTTCGGTGATCGTCAAATTGGTCTTGGTCGCGCTAAAGGACTCGGGTGCCGTGCTCGCGAGCGTCGGATCGGTTGATGAAACCTGCATTGTCACGGCGGAGCTGTCTTCAGAATGAAGATGAACCGTCGGTACGAGCGCAGAAGCGTCGACGCTGATCGAGTTCGCGGTCGGAACCTGGGTGTCCAAAGAATAAGTCGCCGATTCGGCCGAGCCGGTGGGGTTGGCGCCTTCGCCGTCGTTTGCCGTCACCCGCACCTTGGCCGTGTTGTTCATGAGCTGCCCCGGAAAATCGGCGGAAGGCGTCCAGGTGGCCGTGTATGTAACATTGTTCCAGCTGCCGTCGTGCGCCACCGCTTTTTGGTCGGTGTCATGGATGGCCAAAGACGTCATGGTTTGGTAGGCGCTGCCGTCCCAATATTGAAACATCGGCGTGATATGATAGCGGTTGGCTGGCGAGCCGCCAGCCGTGTCGGAATCGCGAACTTCATAATTGATCGTCACCGTGCCGTCGGCGTTTTGCAAAGCGGTTACATTCCGCACCTCGGGAGCGGAGTTGATCACAAACTGCAATGAAAGCGAGGAAACGGTCGGCGCATTCCGGCCGTCCGAGCTTAATGCGATCATATATTGGAACCAACGGTCGCCGCTCCCGTCCTGCATGGCAGACGACAGCGCGCTGGCGCCGCAGGTGACCGTTCCGCCCGCGTTTGAACAGCCGGTACTCGCGTCGGTGAGGTTGGTCCAAGCGCCGGTTAGGGACGCCGAATCGGGAGCGGAACGAATTGACACGGTTGCGGTCGCGCCGGCGGGCATTGAGGCGTCCTCCGCCCAGACCAAACGATTAATGATATTACCAGCGTCGGCTGAATCGAATTTGGACGAGGTCAGCGAGCCGCTCGCCGAATAAAAATTGTAGGCGATGGCGATATCCGAAACCGTGGCGTTCCCGGTCAAGGTTAGTTTAAAACGCAAATCCGAACCGGTCGTCGGAAAGGTGTAAAGCGACCCGGGCGTCACGGTATTATAATTTACCCCACCGTCATTTGAAAGCCGATAGGCGACCACTCCCGTCCCCGGCGTGTCGGTTTTAGTCAGCGTTGCCGAAGTGATGTTCTGGGTGGTGTTATCAACGGTGATCGAGGTGGCGATGCAAGATGCGCAGGGTGGTGTTTGCTTGAATAATAAGTCGGTTCCCGTGTTCCCATAATACTGCGTGCCCGTTGAATCAAATGCTATCGAGTACCCGTTAAAATCTGACGACAAGAATGAAGAGGTCAGACCCGAGTCGATGGAATAAAATCCCGTACCGGCAGAATTGCCAAAAAAGATCCCATTGGCGTAAGGAGAATAAACCATTATATTGGCAATAGTGTTCGATAATATTGAAAGCCCCACCAGCGAATTTGACAGGTCGGTGAGGCCGTCTGAAGCCGAATACGTGCCGAACCTCATACTGTATCGGGTGAGGCCGTTATAGATAAAAATTTTTGAATGTGCGGAGTCGTACGTTAAAAAAACATTAGGGTAGCCCTGCGTCCAACCTGCTCCCTGTATGGCCAAATTCAGATTGGTGAAGGTTGCGGTAGCCGTATCCAGCATCGCAAATCCGACGTCGTTATTGCCATGATCCCTTGTTCCTATATAAACGGCATGGTCGGCTGAACTGTAAGCAATTGAAGATATTTCCTCAAACATGCTTTCAGCCGTTTGATAACCGGCCGACAAGCTTGTTAAGATCGAAGAGCACACGTCTGAACTCCAGTCACTGCGATCTATCGCG
>CAIQCM010000003.1 GCA_903870305.1 uncultured bacterium | reverse complement strand
TGCTCGACCGAGGCGAAGTAACTGTTCATGTCGGCGTGTAAAATTATTTTCATATTCATTCAAATAATTTTCCACGCCTTGGCTCGATGCTAATATACGATGGCCGCTGCTGCGTCCTTGACTCGATGCTAATATACGAATTGTACGAATATGACTAATGACGGTACGAATTTGTATAGTATTCGTTATATTCGTATCAATTAGCATATTAGCATCGAGACAAGAGCCCGGGAGGGCTCGACGAGTTTTTACGAGCCGCCGAAAAAGTAGCGCCACCATTTTTGCGGATCGGAGAGACCGGAAGCGTCGGCATCGTCGGATGAAGCCGGCGCGAGCGCCGGGGCGGAGGCGTCTTCGAGGAGCATGACCTGCTCGCCCGATTTTTGATAGCCGAGCTTGAGCCGCGCTTCCTTGTCGACAAAACCCGGGCTCCCAAGCTTTGACAAAATGTCGCCATAGTCGGTGTTTTGTTTTTGCGCCGCAGCGATCTTTGCCTGCAGATCGTTTAACTCCGACGAGACCTTGTTCCCTTGTGCAACCTCGTTTGCCAGCGACCAACCGACAAAACCGACGGCGAGCAGGTCGATCGCGATCATATAACGCGAGCGCATGAGGCGCCGCCACCAAGGCGTGTTGTTGCCTCTTGCGTGTCTCATGGCAGTTCAATGTCTTCTGATACCGACCGTTTAACGGAGCGCGTCGGCACGGTCTTTTTAAGACGGGCGAGAAGCGCGCGCTGTTCGGTCGGCGACAGCTTTCCCGCATTGTTCATCATGCCCTCGACCGGATCGTCGACCAGCGGGGTGCCGCGCAAATAAGCGACGCGCAACTCCAAGATCTGTTTGTGCAGGGCGGCCGGGTTGATCATGTGGTCGAAACTGACGTTCTCGTTGCCGCTGTACATTTGAAAGGTGATCGTACCGATCCCGGCGGTCATTTCAATGATCCCTTTGGACCGGTAGGACACGTCGGAAAGCGACTCATACGGCACCTCGGAAACGATGCGATCGAAAAATCCGCGGCGGTCGACGTCGATAATGCGCTGATTGGTGACAATGAGCATGGTGCCGCGCCAAATAACGTAAGCGCGCAAAAAATAAATAGCGCCAAAGATGAGCGAGCCAAAGAAGATCGTCCGGCCGACATAATCGATGTTCCAACTCCACAGACGCAAGTTCCAAAGCGGCACGAAAAAGAAAAAGGCGAAGATGTACAAAAGCGCCAGCACGGCGAACGGCGCAACGAGCCGCGCTGTATATTGCCGGATAACGTCCTTAACCTCTTCGTCGGAATGTAATTCAACGCCTAGATACCTCATGTTTTTACATTATGGAAGCTGCCTTTGGCGGCAGCGGCTCGATTCTAATATGCTAATTGATACGAATATAGCGAATCCGATACGAATTTGTAGCGCATTAGTCATATTCGCATCAATTAGTATATTAGCATCGAGTCAAGGGCTGGAAAAGCCTAAAGGGCTTTGACGGCCCTAACAAACTGCGCGCCGCGGTCGAATTCGTTCTGGAACAGGCCGAAGGAGGCGGCGCCCGGGGAGAGCAGAACAATATCGCCCCGCTTGGCTTCGTTCGAGGCCAGCTTGACGGCGGTCTTCATGTCGTTCACCACCGGAGCCAGGTCGTATTTAAAACCGATCTTTTTAAGTTCTTTGATCAATTTTTCCGTGGCGGTGCCGTCGAAGAGAATGAGCGAGGCGACACGCTTTTTTATCTCCGTAGCAAACTCGCGAAAATCAAGATCCTTATCCTTGCCGCCGGCGATCAATACGATCTTCTTCCTTGCCGATTTGCCATTTGCCATTTGCCATTTGCCAAACCGCCGCAGCGCCGCAATCGCGCCATCGGGCGAGGTGGCGGTCGTGTCATTTATATATCGAACGCTGTTGAGCCCGCGCACGAATTCTTGGCGATCGGGTAAACCCTTGAATGAGCGGAGCGTTTTAACGATCGCCTTATTTTCGATGCCGAGCAATTTGGCGGCGGAAACCG
>CAIQCM010000002.1 GCA_903870305.1 uncultured bacterium | reverse complement strand
TTTAAGTTTCAAAAAATGAGGCCTTTCGGCCATATTTATTATTTTCTTGGTTATTAATTCTTAAATATTTACTTGGAAATTGGTTCTTGGTTCTTGGTATTTATCTGCTGTATCTGAAAACATAATCCGCATTATCGATCCCAAACCATGACTCCGAACTCTGTTTGGCGCGAGCGATGATGTGGTCCGAGTCGGTCCAGTAGGAATTGACGACAAAGTATCCGCGTTTCACGCCCGCGAGCGTCATGGCTTGCTTCATGTATTCCGATGACGGGTCGGTGTAGATCATCTTTAAAAAATATTGATAAAGCGCGCCGCCCGTGGGAACCGGGTAGGCGAAAATTTGACCCTCGGGCGTGTTGTAGTATTTAAAAAATCCCAACTTGCTTAAAGCCGCGGCCGAGACCGGCTGGGCGGCTAGCGCGATATAGGGCTCGCCGGCCGCGTCATCGTTTATTGCGGAAACCGCCGCCATATCGGTTGCCGACGTATTCCAGCCCTTGGAAATGACATAGGCGTCGGCGCGCGGATAAGCCAGGTAAACGCCGCCCGTAAAAAAGAAAGCGACGGCCGCAATAGCGGCAAGCGCGCGCCACGGTCCCTTTATAGAATTGAAAAGTTTGGCGATTTCATATGCCGCGGCCGGGGCGGCGATCAAAAGCGCGATCACCAATAAGCGTCCGGCATAGCCGCCTTGTTCGCTGTCGGGCAGATATGAAAAGTCGACGCTTGCGGCGATAAGGAGCCCCGCGAGCGCCGCCGAGCCGGCCGCCAAAAGATAAGTGCGGTTCCAAAACACGCCAACCACGATGATAACCGCGGCAGCGATCCCGATGGCGTAGACAGGGTCGCCCAACGCGTGAAAGCGGGTGAGCGGCAGGTCAAAGGGCAGCGTGATCGAGCTGATCCGATCCAATGAAAAGGAAAAGCCGTTTCCGGTAACGGCGAAAAGGACCGGCAACGCCGCGGCGCCGGCGAGCGCTGACAATATTTTCCAGATCGGTCGTTTGAATTGCACGATGGCCGCGAGCGCGAGCGCCGGAACGCCGGCAATGGGGTGGGTAACGGCGGCGGCGCAGGCAAAGAGCCAGACCAAGACCTTAAGCCGTTCATCATCCTTGGCGCCCAGGGCGAGAATGGCGGCGATGAGGCAATAGAGCGCGGCGAGCCCGAAGGGTGTGGTATCAATGAACGAAGCAAGCGGCAGGACGGCCAAAAGCGCCGCGCAAATAACGCCGGCGGAAATTTTTTTCGCTTTGGCCGCAACGCAAACCGCGGCGGGAATGCCCAGCGCGGCAAGCGCCGGCACGAGCCAAACGCCGATCGTTTCGACCGGCAATTTTGTAACATATGCAATAAGGACAACGAGCGCGTATTGCCCGGCGTAATAAACGGTTTTGGGTGCGATAATTCCAAAGTCGATGATATGCTGCTCGGCCGCGGCATGGACGAACGGGTCGTAGCCGTAGCCAATACGGTAGACGAGCGCCGCCACAGCGAGCGCAACGGCTAGGAGCGCGAAGGCCGCAATGTATGATACATTGGCGCGCGCCCGCACCATGAGCGCCGCGCCGCCCGCCGAAGCGAGCGCAAGCGCAATCCAAAAAAGTTGCGGCACGGCGATCCACGGGCTGTTAACGGCTCCCTCAATTTGGTTGCGGCCAAGGAGCATAAGGCAAACGACCGTGAGCGCGAGGATCGGTGCGAGCGCAAGCGTCCAAGCGTGGCCGCCTTTTTCATGGACCGCCTCGGCATCGGGAAACAAAGATGGCGAAAGTGTTGATCGTGTCCGCTGTTTTTTAAAAATATACGCGATCGTCAAAAACGAAACGGCCAAAGACAAGACCAAGGTCAGGATGAGCGCCGGCGCCCCCAGATTCCAAAGCAAATAAATCGCTCCGCCGACGGTGGATATGACGGCGGCGACAGCGATTAACCCAAGTGCTATGCTATATATCATGGAAGAACAGTATACCAGTAAACCGTATTTTCATGACCGGCTCCTCGCGAGGACGGTTTTGCGGTTGTTTCCGCACGCGGTTGCGCCCAACCAGATCACCATGGCGCGGTTCGTCCTCACGCCTTTGGTTGTTTGGCTTGTTTGGATCGGTAATTACGAGTGGGGCGTGCCGATTTTTTTGTTGACCGCGTTCACCGACACGATCGACGGCTCGATGGCCAGGACCAGGAATCAAATTACCAAGTGGGGGATCGTCTTCGACCCCATCGCCGATAAGCTCTTGATCGGTTCGGTGCTTATTGTGCTTATCTTGCAGAACCTGTCGCTCTACCTCGGGATCATCATTATTTTTATGGAATCGATCGCCGCCTTGGCCGGACTCTACTCAAACCGACGCGAACGCGTCTACATGGCCAACAATTTGGGCAAGGCCAAAATGTGTTTGCAGGTCGCCGGCATTCTCGTGATGCTCGTCGGCGCCTGGACCGGCATGGTCTTGCTTCATTCTTTCGCCACGATCATCCTTGCCACGTCGGTCGTTTTCGCTTTGGCAAACATCATTGCTTTTGGTTTTCGTCACGCGGTCTGAGTGTTAGAACGTAGAACTTAGAACTTAGAACCTAGTACTACGTTCCACGTTCTACGTTCTACGTTCTAAGTTCTACGTTCTAAGTTCTGCTGTTTATACAACTCGACAACATTTTTTAAAAGCATTGCCACCGTCATGGGGCCCACCCCGCCCGGAACCGGGGTCAGGAATGAAGCGACTTCGGCGACCTCAGGCGAAACGTCGCCGACGGTCTTGCTGAGAACTTTATTCGTGCCAATGTCAACGACGATCGCACCCGGCTTGATCATCTCCGGCTTTATGAAAGCGGGACGGCCGACGGCGACAACCAGGAGGTCGGCTTTTTTTATCAGTTCGGCGTTCTCCGGATAGGTCGGTTCGGCATGCGCGCCGGCAATCCGCAGGGCATCGCAGAATGATTGCGTGAATACGGCGCTGTTTCCCACGACGACCGCATGCTTGCCGGTAAGTTCGACGCCGGTTCTTTTAATGAGTTCGAGCGGACCGTTTATCCCGGGAGAAAGCAAACCGGTCATGTTCTTGGGATGGAACCCGTCGACGTCTTTAGCCGGATCAATGGCATTGATCGCCGCATTGTGATTGAATTGCTCGGGGAGCGGCAACTGGACCAGAATACCGTTCACCGCCGGGTCGGCGTTCAGGATGCGGATCTTTTCCATGAGTTCCGTTTCAGTTATCTTTGTCGGCAGGTCAAAGCGCGAGACCTTTATCCCGATCTCTTGCGCGGCTTTTTCTTTAAGGTTCACGTAGAGCAAAGACGCCGGGTCTGAGCCGACCAAAATAACGGCAAGGCCCGGCTTAAGGCCTTGTTTTTCTATTTCATCTTTAAGCTCGGCGCGGATCTTTTGCGCTTCAATTTTTCCGTCCAATAGGATTGCTGGCATGTTTGCGAATTAAATAAGGAAGGTTCTTGGCTGCCTGCGGGCAGCGACGCGATGCCAATATACGAATGCATGCGAATCTACTAATCCGTCCCCAAGTCGCGCCGCGGCTTGTCCGTTATTCGTAGATTCGCATGCATTAGCAGATTAGCATAGATC
>CAIQCM010000001.1 GCA_903870305.1 uncultured bacterium | reverse complement strand
GAGGTTGAGTTGCAGGAGAAAAGTATTCTAATATTCCACGCCAATTACTTTCATCGTTTGCTCCACCCCTATGACATTCATCGATTATAATTAAATCAAAAAAGTCTGGTGGATATTCTCCATAATAAGGAGTATTGTTTGGTCCACTCATAAAAGTTTGAAATATTGTAAAAAATACACTACCACTCATTGGAACTCCACCCCTTCTTCTAATATCAAGCGGTTCTATTCGTACCTTTGCATCTTTTGAGAATATTGAAAAGTCATTACCCATCCCTCCGCATCAAGGAACGAGCGGATCGTCTTCACGATGAGCGAACGCTTTTTAAAAATATCGCGAACTTCCGGGTTCGAGATCAAGTCCAGATAGCGCTTCCTGTAACGCACTTCCGTGTCGGTAAGCCCATGCCATTTTTCCGGAAGCGGCAAAAGCGACTTGGTGAGCACGGCAAGCTTATGAACATCGACCGAACGTTCGCCGCGCTTGGTCGTAAAAACTTTTCCTTCAACGCCGATAAAGTCGCCCAGGTCGAGGCACGGCAAAACCGTGTCATAAATATTTTCACCCAATATATCTTTATGAAACGCGATCTGCATCGGCACGGTTCCGTCCTCGATCGTCGCAAAAGTCAGCCCCCCATGACCGCGGAACGCCTTCAGCCGTCCGGCAACCGTAATAATCGTCCCCTCTTTTAAGAGGTCATCAAATTGAGAGATGACGGCCGAAAGCTGGTGCGATCGGTCAAACTTGGCCGGATACGGATCAATGCCCGCGTCCAAAAGCTTTTGGAGCTTAACCTTTCGCGCGACTTCTTCCTCTTGTTGTCTGGACATAATATGAGGTAATTCTATCGTATTTTATACCAATGCGTCAAAGCGTAAACGAACGAGTGTTTAGACGTCTATATAATTGAATGGCGGGATTGAAACGAATGAAGTAACATGATAGGGTATATTGTCTCTATGGAATATATCTCAACAACCATTCCGGAGAACGAACTGATCCTTTTGGCCAAGGCGGGTAACGACAAGGCCTTGGAACGGTTGGTGGAAAGCCACTTATCCGTTGTTTACGGCTCTTCATTGCGATATTTAGGGAACCAAGATGAAGCCGACGACGCGGTTCAGGAAACATTCGTTAAGGTTTGGCGCAACCTGAAGAAGATCGATCCGCAAAAAAACTTTAAGGCGTGGGTGCTGGAGATCGCCAAAAATACCTGCCTCGACATGCTCAAAAAAAAGCGCGCCGTGCCAATGAGCACTTTTGACGATGAGAACGGCAACAATTTTATCATTGATACATTCGCTTCATCTGTCGCCTCCCCCGCCGACATGGCGGAACACTCTATTTTAAGCCGAATTTTAAGTTCAGCGATGGAAAAATTGTCTCCCGCCTACCAAAAGGTCTTGTCACTCTACTATAAAGAAGGACTTAATTTCAGAGAAATATCTGAGACACTGAACGAACCCCTGCACACGATAAAAAGCCGGCACCGCCGCGCGGTCATCAATTTACGGCTTTATTTAGACAAAAACCAGGTCTAGAACAAAATTCGCACCAAAAAAGCGAATTTTTTCGTATAAATATCATGACTTATAGCGAAACGCGTCTTCCGCAAAACTTATTGGAACGGGTAATGAAGAGCATACATGATGAACAAATGCGCCAAAAAGCCATTTGGCGTTTTGCGATCGCTTCGGTCGTCGGCGCCACCGCTTCGGTTTCGCTCGTCTATATTTGCAGCGCTTTTATGCACGAGCTTTTTGCCTCCGGCTTTATGCAATATTTCTCGCTCGTTTTCATCGACCTCAAAGAAGTGCTTATGAATTGGCAGGACTTTGGCATGAGCTTGCTCGAATCGTTTCCAGCGCTCGCCGGGGCCGAGCTGGTCGCCGAGGTCGTCGTGCTCATGATCGCGATCAAATTCATCGCCGCTTATGCCAGACGAATGGCGCCGGTGCATCGACTTAAAACCGTGAACAATATTTAACCATGGATACGCCTATCAAAAACGAAGACCAACATTCTCCCGCCGCGTCGCCCGTTGTTTCGTCGTTTTTTCGTTCGCGACGGTTCGGCTTGGCGCTAAAAATATTCATCGCCCTCGCATCGGCGCTGCTCATCTTCCAATTGGGCATGTATGTCGGTTTCCGCAAGGCCTCGTTCTCTTACGGCTGGGGTAATAATTATAATCAGGTCTTCGGCGGACCGGCGGGCGACCTCACGCGCGGTTTTTCCGGCAAAGATATGATGAACGGTCACGGCACGGCCGGCACGATCGCCTCGATAAGCGGCGACGGTTTCGTCATCAAGGGCGGCGACGGCGTGGAAAAGATGATCATCGTTACCGCTAAAACGAGTATCATAAAAGGACGGACGCGGCTCGGGCCGTCGGATCTTCGCATTGACGACAGGGTGACGGTGATCGGCCAGCCGCAAAATAACGGTACGGTGAACGCCGAGATCATCCGCGTCTTTGGCGCGCCGCCGGCGACGGTGAACGTTCCCCCCGCTCCTACTTTAAATTATTAAATTGATTATGAACTTCATCAAAAAACTTCTTAAAAATAAATTATTTATCGGAGTCGTCGTGATCGCGGTGGCCGTCGGCGGTTATTATATTTACAAAAATGCCACCAAGGTTCCAATCACGACCCGTTATGTAACCGCGACCGCGGCCAAAGGAACGATCAGCGTTTCGGTTAGCGGCACCGGACAAGTGGCAAGCACTAATCAGGTCAACATCAACCCGCAAGTGGGAAGCACGATCACGTCCTTGCCGATTACCGTCGGCCAAAAAGTCGCCGCGGGGGACGTCATCGCGCGCCTCGACCAAACCAACCTGCAGCAAACGCTTAGAAACGACCAAGCGTCGCTCGACAGCGCCAAATTGTCTCTGCAAAAACTCCAGGAGCCGGCGACGCCCCTTGCTTTGCTTCAGGCGCAGAACTCCCTGGCACAAGCGCAATCCTCCAAACAAAACGCTCAAACAGACCTTGCAAACGCTTATGTCAGCGGCTCGACCGCCGTCACCAACGCTTTTTTGGACCTTCCCAACATCATGACCGGCCTTCAGGACGTGCTCATGGGCAATGAAGCCAACAAAAATCAAGAAAACATGGATTTTTACGCCAATTCGATCAGGCCATACAATACCACTTCGGATCAATACCGTAACAATGCCTTCGACTCTTACCAAACCGCCGTTAGCGCTTATAACAAGAATTTTTCCGATTTCAAGAACATAACCGGCACTTCCACTCCCGACCAGATCACCGCGATCATCAACGAAACGTACGCGACGACCGGCACGATCGCCGAAGCGATCAAGGACACCGCCAGTTTGGTCCAGTTCTATAACGACATGTTGACGCAAAATAACGTCAAGCCGATCGCGCTTTCCGCCACCCAGCTTAACCAGCTCAACAGCTTCACCAGCACGATCAATGGACATCTTTCCAGCATCTCGGGAGTCCAACAAACAATTCTGTCGAGTCAGAATACGATCACGACATCATTGCAAAGCATTGCTGAAAAACAAGCATCCATCGCGGCGATCACGGCCGGGCCCGATCCGCTGGACATAAAATCGTCCCAGTTAAACATTGAGAAGTCGCAGAACGCGCTCTTAAACGACCAACAAACCTTGGCTTATTATACCGTTCGCGCGCCGTTTGCCGGCTCGATCGCGGTGCTTCCGGTCGCCTTAGGCCAGCAGGTCTCTTCCGGCACGACGATTGCCACGCTGATCGCCGACCAGCAGGTTGCCAATGTTTCCCTCAACGAAACCGATGTCGCCAAGATCAAGATCGGACAAAAAGCCACGCTCGCCTTTGACGCCATCGACAACTTGATAATAACCGGCGAGGTCAGTTCAATCGACCTCATTGGCACGGTATCGCAGGGCGTTGTTTCCTACAACGTGAAGATCGTTTTCGATACCCAAGACGATCGCATTAAAGCCGGCATGAGCGTTTCCGCCGCCATCATTACCCAGACCGATGTCGACGTTCTGTACGTTCCCAACGAGGCGATCAAAACCCAAGGAACGCAATCGTATGTTCAGACGCTCGTGAACAATGCCCCGGTCAGAACGAATGTGGTAATCGGTATTGCCAACGACACCGATACCGAAATAACCAGCGGTCTTAACGAAGGCGACGAGGTTGTGACGCAAACCATAACAACGGGGGGCACCGCCAAAGCAACAACCTCGACCACCTCGGCCATCCCGGGCCTTGGCGGCGGCGCGCTTCGCGGGGTAACCGGCGGCGGCGGCGCGGCCTTCCGCGGCAACTAGACCTATGATCGAATGCCGAAACATTACCAAAACCTATAAGAACGGCGACATGGAAACGCCGGTGCTTAAAGGTATCACTTTTACAGTGAATAATGGCGAGTATGTGGCGATCATGGGCCCCTCGGGGAGCGGAAAATCCACGCTCATGCATATCTTGGGCGCGCTTGATACGCCGACCTTGGGACAGTACCTCATTGACGGGCATGATGCTTCGTCGCTTACGCAAGACGAGTCGGCGGACTTCCGCATGAAAAAGATCGGCTTTGTTTTCCAGGCCTTCAATCTACTGCCGCGTGCCACGGTCTTGCGCAACGTCGCGTTGCCGCTTATTTACGCCGGCGTGCCAAAAGAACAGCGAGAGCAACGAGCAAAGAACGCGCTTAAGGCCGCGGGCATGGACGAAGCGCGCTTCAAATACCTCTCTAACCAGATCTCGGGCGGACAAATGCAGCGGGTGGCGATCGCACGCGCGCTCGTGAACAACCCATCGCTCCTCCTTGCCGACGAGCCCACCGGAAATCTTGATTCGAAAACCGGCGAGATCGTCCTCGCAACACTCGAAAAACTTAATGAGGAAGGTAGGACGATCGTCATGATCACCCATGAACCCGACGTCGCCGCGCACGCCAAGCGCATCATCATGCTGCGCGACGGACTCATTGTGAAAGACGAGATCAATAAGGATCGCGTCATAAGCACAACCTAAAAACATGCGCATTACTGATCTTCTCGAAGAAACATATTCAGCCGTGACCGTGAACAAAGTGCGGTCGGGGTTGACCGTTCTCGGCATCGTGATCGGTATCGGCTCGGTCATTGCCATGATCTCGGTCGGCCAAGGCGCACAAAGTTCGATCCAATCATCGATCCAATCGATCGGATCAAATTTGCTCGTCGTCACTCCGGGGGCGCAACGCGTCCCGGGCGCGGCGGTTTCCGCCGGCCGCGGCTCGGCGCAAACGCTGACGCTGGACGACGCCAGCGCCATTGATTCGACAGTGACGAACATTACCGCCATTTCCCCCGAAGTAAGCCGCCGCTATCAGGTAACGGCCAAGGGCACGAATACCAACACCTCGGTGGTTGGCGGCGAACCGGATTATGCCACGGTCCACAATGTGACCATGGATCTTGGCTCGTTCATCACCGACCAAAGCGTCACCGCCTATTCAAAAGTTGCCGTGCTCGGCCCCACCACTCGCGACGATCTTTTTGGCGCCGGCACCGATCCGACGGGGCAGACCGTCAAGATAAACAAAGTTGATTTTAAGGTCATCGGCGTAACCGTGGCAAAAGGCGGAACCGGTTTCAACAACCAAGACGATGTGATCATCGTGCCCATCACCACGGCGCAAAGATTCCTTTCCGGACAAACATATGTGAGCAGCATCAATATTCAGGCGCAGGACTCCAAATCAATGTCTGATGTTCAGCAACAGGTCACCGATCTTCTCCTCGCCCGCCACAAGATCAGCGATCCGACGCTGGCCGATTTCAGCGTTTTGAACCAAGCCGACATCCTTGCCGCGGCATCGTCGGTGACCAACACCTTCACCTTCTTGCTGGCTGCGATCGCCGGCATTTCGCTCCTCGTCGGCGGCATCGGCATCATGAACATGATGCTTACGACAGTGACCGAACGCACGCGCGAGATCGGTTTGCGAAAAGCCATCGGCGGCAAGAACCGCGATATCACGCTGCAATTCTTGGCGGAAGCGATCATGTTGACCTTGATCGGCGGGATCATCGGCACGGCTCTCGGGTGGATCTTGGCTTGGGGCGTGACCAAATTCGCCGGCATCGCCACCACGGTTTCCCTGTCTTCCGTTCTTCTCGCCTTCGGCGTTTCCGCGGCGATCGGGCTCATCTTCGGCTATTATCCGGCGAGCCGCGCTGCGAAGCTGAGTCCGATCGAGGCGCTGCGATACGAGTAACACAACAACCAAGAACCAAGAACCAATTTCCAAATAAATATTAAATAATAACAATAATCATATGAAGGCATCAAAAAATCTTATTATCGCGATCGTTGTAACCCTCGTCATTGCGGGCGGCGGCGGATTTTTCGGCGGCATGAAATACGGACAATCGCTCTCACCCGCACGACCAACAAGCGGACAATTCGCGGGTATGCGCGGAAATAGTAATACGCCGGGCGGCGCGGCTGGCGCGCGGCTCCGAGGCGGTAGCGGATTTGTGAATGGCGATATCTTGTCGGTTGATGCCAAAAGCATCACGGTGAAGAATCGCGCCGGCGGCTCGCAGATCGTTTTCTTCGCGCCTTCAACCGCGATCGGCAAAACCACCTCGGGCACCGCCGCCGATCTTACGGTGGGTGAGAATGTCATGGTTAACGGCACGGCAAACCCCGACGGCACCGTGACCGCGACGAACATCCAGATCCGTCCAGCCGGCTCCGTCACCCCCGGCGTCCCGGGCGGTCAACCCGCTCCGGTACAAGGAAAATAAGAAGCAGAATTTTAAAACATCCTTCAATCGCTGAAGGATGTTTTAAATACGGATTAGATATTAGACATTAGATATTCGTTCATTCATATCGTCCCCCTCTTTTCACCAAACTCTTTTGCAAACTGTAAAATTCGTTCATCCATGATGAGGTCTGATCGCCGCACCGGGCGCTTCAGCGTGATCCCATCGAGCGTCCGACAGCGCGAGAGAGCGACGTATGATTGTCCGGCGGCAAAGGCACCGCGACCAAGGTCGATCACGACCCGGTCAAAGGTCTTGCCCTGGCTCTTATGGATGGTTGTGGCCCAAGCCAGACGCAATGGAAATTGCGTAAAACTGCCGAGCGTTTCTCGCGTAAGTTCGCCCGACTCTTGATTGAATTTCGTCTTTGCTTTATTCCATGTATACGGAAGAATTTCAAGCACCTCACCATTATCCAGCTTGACGTCGATTGATTCGTCGCGAACTTCCAGCACGCTTGCCAGCGTGCCGTTCACCCAACGGCCCTGGGAGTCGTTATTGACCAACATGACGCGCGCACCTTTCTTTAGGCGCAATTCAAGATCGGTTGGCAATTCGCTCTCTTTAAACTCGCCTTTTATCTTTCCCTCGGCGATCGCTACCTTCCCGCCCAGACGTTCCAAATTTGTTTCATTATGATCATCAGCTTGAGCGTTAACCGCCATGAGATGCATATGTTTGCCATCTTTATCAGAAAACTCCGGATCGTATTGCATATTCAGCTCGGCCAACTGGCGTTCTGAAATATTTCCGCATCTAACCGCATTTAATATCTCAATGAACCGTTCGTCGGTCTGACGATATATCTTCGTTAGCTCGATATGTTCAAGCATGCCAAGTTGCAAACAATCGCGGATCGCTTCGGATGAAAAGAAGAAAGGCGTTGTATACTTCTTTTTAAGCTCAGCCGCTTCTTCACCGCGCACAATGGGCGGCAATTGATGCAGGTCGCCGATCATGACGAGACGTTTGCCGCCGAACCGCGCTTTGCTTTTTAGCGCTGACTGTAAAAATGCATCAATGCAGTCCATGAGGTCGGCGCGAACCATGGAGACCTCATCAATGATGATCGTCTCGATCTTTTGAAACAGCTGATCTTTCCGCGCCGCGCGTCCGTCATGCCGCGCTTCGTCGACCGTCACGCCCGGCCGCAGCTTGAAGAATGAATGGATCGTTTGACCGTCGATGTTGACCGCCGCCACCCCGGTGGGCGCAACCACGGCTGTCGCGCGCCGCGTGCGCTCGCGGAAATAACGCAAAAGCGTGGACTTCCCCGTCCCCGCTTTCCCGGTCAGGAATATATGTTTGTTCCCGCGCTCCATTGCTTCATAGGCATCCTGAAATTGTCCGCTGATTTCTAGTTTATCTGACATATGACAATTCATTTAACCATATCCGCGTCCGCGCTGCGAGGAATATCGGCGCTGGCGAGAAAATGGCTGTAGCGGCGCAGTTCAGCTTTGCGCGCCTTAAACGCCGGTTCGCTCGCGGCAACAAGCGACCAAAAACGCTTTGAGTGATCGTGGTGGACGAGATGGCACAGCTCATGAACGACCACGTACTCGAGCAACTCGGGCGGCAAGTGCCCAAGCAGCAGGTTGATCGAGATGTTCCCCTGCCCGGAACAGCTGCCCCAGCGCGAACGCATTTTTTTCACGCTTATTTTTCCCAACCGAACGCCGCACGGCGCGGCGATCGTTGAATAACGGTCTTTAACCATGGCTTTTGCCATTGATGCGAATTCGCGATGATCAAATTCGTCGTGCGCCAACCTTATGCCGGCGGTCAATTTTTCATGTTTACGAATAGCCCGCTCTATCCACGCCTCGTGGCTGGCGACAATGCGATCCAAATGTTCTTTGCTAATGCGCATTGGGGCGGTCACGATCACGCGCCCGCCGGAAACCGCGATCCTCACTCGGCGCGACCATTTGGCCGGTTTAATGATATATGAGATGTTCATGAATCTTTAAAGATTTTCTAAAAAAATTGACCGTACAATATGGTCTATGCCAATGAAAGAAAGACGACCGCTACGAACGCAAAAATAACCCCGATCGTACCCATGATGTTCAGTTTTTCACCAAAGATCAACAACCCGATCAAAACCGTAGCCGCCAAACTCAAGACAGACCAGATCGTGCCAACGAGAGACAATTGATTTTTTTGCAAGATCGCCGGAAGCCATGCAAGCGTCCCCAGAGAATATACAACGATCACCGCTATTACATAGAATATTCGAGGGCTCAGGGCGAACTTTTTTGATAAATATTCTCCAAAAGCAAAAAATACGGCTGATAATACTAACCAAGCCAAATAATTTATTGATAATAAAAATTTCATTCTAAATGTTATTAAACAACAGCGATGATGTGATAAACCATCTTGCCCGATGGGACTTTCACTTCGACCGAGTCGCCCGGGCATTTTCCGATGAAGGCGATCCCCAGCGGCGATTCGTTCGAAATGCGTCCGGCCATGGGATCGGCCTCGTTCGCGCCGACAATGGTATATTCCTTTTCTTTGCCCTTAGCCGAAACGCGGACGGTGTTTCCGACGTTCACGCAGCCGGTCATGTTGTGTTCGATGATGATCGCGTTTACTAGCATTTGTTCAAGCTCCATGATCCGGCCCTCGATAAAACCCTGTTCATCCTTGGCTTCGTGGTATTCAGCGTTCTCGGAGAGGTCGCCCATGTCTTTGGCGATCTCGATCCTGAGCGCGATCTCTTTGCGGCGGACGTTCTTCAGTTCGTCCAGCTCCTTCTTAAGCTTCGCGTAACCTTCTTTGGTGATGTAGATGTTATTCATGGCTTGATGGTTGTCTTAACAAGTAAGTAAGCTACCTTATCGCCCCCTGTCCGTCAAGGGGAATAAATGAAGCATGAAACACGCAACATGAAGCATTATTTGCGCCCTGCGGGACGCCAAAATGTTTCATGTTTTATGTTCCATGTTTCATCCTGTTCTTTGCCCACCAGTCAAAAATATCGCGCGCCACCGGAACCGAGACGGTTGAACCCTCCTTACCCTGCTCAATAAGCACCATGACAGCGATCTGGGGATCTTCATATGGCCCGAAACCGGTGAACCATGCATGATTGTCTTTGCCGCTCACCTGCGCCGTGCCGGTCTTCCCCGCCACGTCCATCGCCACATTCTTAAGCGATTGAGCGCTGCCGCTTGTCACCGTCTCGCGCATGCCCTCGCGCACGGTTTCCAGATATTTATCGTCAACGATCTTCGTCCGCTGCGCGACCGGCTCGACCACCTTTATCACATTGCCTTTATCGTCCAAGAACGCTTGCGCCAAATGCGGCTGCCAAACCGTGCCGCCGTTCGCCACCGTCGCGGTCCATGAAGCCATCTGCAAGGGCGTGGTCAAAAGATCGCCTTGGCCTATTGATACATGGTACGTATCGCCGATGTACCATGCGACGCCTTGGGTCGCCTTTTTCCACGCGGGCGTGGGAACGAAACCGGCCGCTTCATTCGGCAGATCGATCCCCAACGGCTTGCCAATGCCGAAAAGCGAAAAATATTTGTCCAGGCGATCGATACCCAATCCGACGAATGATTGGTATCCGCCGCCGATCGTGTAAAAGAAGGTGTTGATCGACCAGGCGATCGCGCGCGTGACGTTCGTGATGCCGTGGCCGCCCGCCTTCCAGTCGGGAAAGAACCAAGCGCCGATATGAATTCCGCCGACCGAGTCCACCGTTGTCTCCGGCGTGATCACGCCTTCGGCGAGCGCGCCGGAAGCAACCATCAGCTTGGCCGTCGAGCCCGGCGGGTAAGTTCCCGAAATAGCGCGATTAAAAAGCGGATGATCCGGATCGTTCACCAATTGTTTATATTCGGCATTCGAGATCCCTTGGGAAAAATCATTATCCGAGAACGACGGCAATGAGATGAGCGTGAGTATTCCTCCCGTCTTGACGTCTTCGACGATCACAGCGCCGCGCGTCAGATTATTTTTTGCCATCATCGCCTTGAGCGACGATTCGGCGGCGGCCGTAAGATCGGTGTCAATGGTCAGCCGCAGGTTCTCGCCGGGGACGGACGCGGTCTCGCCCACCGTACCGACCTCGTTGCCCGAGGCATCAACTTCAACTTTTTTTACGCCGGGCGTGCCGGCCAATTCATGCTCATAGGTGTATTCCAGACCGGTGCGGCCGATCGAATCGGTCGGTTGATAATTATCTTTGATCGACGGTTTCTTAAGGTCGTCGGCGGTGATCCGCCCCATATACCCCAAGAAATGGGCCATGCTCGTAAGCGTATTGGTAAGCGGATAGAACCTATGCGTGCCGTTTACAATGCGTATGGCCGGAATGTCGGACTGCGCGGTCGTAAGATCGATCGCCTGATCGCGGCTTATGTTCGCGGAAAGCGTAACGGGCTGATACCCCTTAATGCCAAAATCATTCAGGGTCGTTTCGGCAGCGGCCGGATCAATTCCGGCGAGCGCGGCGATGCGCGCGATCGCGGCTGCGCGCGCGGCTGCGTCGTCCGGCAGGTCGGCCGGCACGACCGCGAGCTGAAGATCCGGAACATTGTCGGTAAGCTGAACGCCATTCGCGTCAAAGATGATACCGCGCTCGGCCGGCGTCGTGACGGCGCGAATGCGGTTCATGTCCGAACGCGCCTTAAACGAGCCGCTTTGGGCCATGAGCGCGCCGGTCTTGGCCCAAAGCGCGATCATAAGCGCGGCCATGCAGACAAAGAAAAAAATCACCCGGCGCCGTCGAGTCGCGAGCCCGATGAATTCAAAGGAGGCAGGCGTATTTGAGGGCATCCACGCAGCGTCGCCATAGGCCTCTTCAACCCAGGTCTCGGCTCCCGTTGCGCCGACCACAGATCCAAGATTTCCTTCGATCAGCGGAAAGGGATTATTTTGTTCACTATTTGATATGTTCATCACAAATGGCTAAGCATTCGACTGCGCTCGCCGTGCGAACGCACATAAATTACAAAGATCACTGCAAGCGCCGCCAACTCAATCCCAAACGCTCCCAAGATGCGCGGCAGGTCGATCGTGGAAACCATGTACCAAACGGTTCCGCCAAAAAATTCGGCGGCGCGCGAGAACGCAATTTCAAAAATGAAATATCCGAACCGCATGGCAACGCCCAGCATGATAAGCGAAGGCAGCGAACGATTGGTAAGCACGGTGCGCGCCAGATACCAGCCGAAAAGCGCGGTGGCGGCGAGGATCATTGTCCATGTTAAGAACGGATATGCGGACATTGCGTCAAGACCCAGTCCCAAACCCGCCGTCAGGGCGGCAAGGCGGCTCTCCTTGAAAAAAAAGACCATTGTTACCAAAGCGATGATGGGAATTTGTACCAAACCGAACGCGCCGTAACCCAAACGCGCCAGCGCGACCGAAAAAAGCGCGAGCAGAAGTCCGATAAAAAACAGGATAATATCGCGAATGAAACGCATAAGTTATTTCCCAACAATGACCGCGACCTTGGTAAGGTCGATCGCTTCGATCGCGGGCGCCACGGTCGCCGAGATAAACGGGTCGGAAGCGACGCTCACCACGCTTTCAACCGTGCCAAGAATAAGGCCGCGCGGCATCCCCTCCTCGCGTCCGGTGGTGACGATCGTATCGCCGGAGGATATTGGCGCATGCTGCGGGATAAGCGACATTGCAATGATCAAGCCGCGCTCGCCGCGCGCCACGCCGTTCGATTCGGGGTGTTCAGAAACCATGACGGCGAGCGCGCTCCGCGGATCGGTTGGAAGCAACACGGTCGAGCGGCCGTTCGCGACACGTTCAATGCGGCCCACCAAGGTGCCGTCGCCCGTGATGACGGCTTGTCCTCGCGTCACCTTGCTTTCCGTGCCGCAATCGATCGTGAGCGCGCGAGCGGATGTATCGGGATCGGCTCCGACTATCTCGCATGCGATGAGTTTGAGTCCGGAGCGCGAGCGGAAATCCAAAAGCCCTTTAAGCGAATCGTTCTCCGCGGTAAGCGAGGCGGCGGCGGCCACCTTTTCGTTTAAAGTGATGATCTGCGCCGAAAGGGCGGCATTCTCTTTTTGAATTCGACCGGCGGCGAATATTTGTTCGGCAGCAGCGCCAATGCCGAGCGCGCCGTTCCTGATGCCGTAACCGATATCCGAAAAACCGCGCACAAGCAGCGCCTCCGCCGGATCGAAGAACGGAATAAAATGGAAGACGGCCGCGAGCGCGACCGCGCCGAGCGCAAAACGGATCTTTCTCATATATCTAATTCGCCCGCGCCGAAGGGAGGGCGATCGTCGAAAGCAAAAGTTTGTCGTCCAAAAGCAGCCCGGAACCGCGCACGACGCAGGTTAACGGATCGTCGGCGATCCGGACGGGAATATGCGCCGCCTCGCTCACGGCTATGGCGATCGAGCGCAGCATGGCGCCGCCGCCCACAAGCACAATGCCGCGCTCGTAAATGTCGGCGACCAACTCCGGCGGCGTCACTTCAAGCGTGGCTTTTATATTCTCAATAATGAGGCGCAGCGATCGGGAAAGCGCTTCGCGGATCTGCGTGTCGGTCACCACGGCCTCGCGCGGCAAGCCGGTCATGAGGTCGCGGCCGCGCATTTCCATCTGCATGGCCTCTTCAAGCGGCATGGCCGAGCCGATCCTGATCTTGATCTGTTCGGCCACGCGATCGCCGACCATGAGGTTGAAGTGTTCGCGCGCGTATTGCACGATATTGCGATTCATCTCATCGCCCGCGACCGGCAACGACTTCCAGGTGACAATGCCGGCCATCGAGATGATGGCGATGTCGGTGGTCCCGCCGCCGATATCCACGACCATCGTGCCGATCGATTCATTGACCGGCAAACGCGCGCCGATCGCGGCGGCCATCGTGTTCTCGACCAGCGCCACTTCTCGCGCCCCGGCCGAAAGCACGGCATCCTCGACGGCCTTGCGTTCGACCTCGGTTATCTCGAGCGGCACGCCGATCACCACCCGCGGCCGCGGCGCCATGATAAACCCGCCGCGGTGCACTTTGTCGATGAAATATCGCAGCATTTTTTCCGTTACCTCAAAATCCGAGATGATCCCTTTTGAAAGCGGTCGCGACGTGGTTAGGTAGGCCGGCGTTTTACCCATCATGTCACGCGCCGCGTTTCCCACCGCCAGCACTTGGCCGGTGCGATTATTGATCGCGACCACCGACGGCTCGTTCACGACGATCCCCTTGTCGCGCGAGTACACCAAAGTATTGGCCGTGCCAAGGTCGATCCCCAAGTCCTGTGAAAATGATCCAAAGAATTTTGCGAACATGTTTATTGCGATTCCGCGGATTTAGGTTTGCGTTCGAGCGAAATGAAAATAAATTCGACAACCGTCGCGACGACAATGAGCAAGAGGCAGTTCCACCACGAGAGCAGATCGTGCGAGCGCAGGACGAGCGCGCCGACCGCAAGCGCCGAAAGCAGCGCCGCCTGCCGGAAAGAAAGGCCGACAAGCCGCGAGAGCATCTCGTCGCGATGCATCATGACCCGCAGCAGAAAGCCGATGATCGAAACGGCGCCGCAAAGGGTAAGCCCCAAACTCGCGTAAAAAAGCGTGAAACCCAGCGCCCCGGAGGTGGCGGGATCGGTCCTAAAAAGCACCAAAAAAAACGTCGCTCCGGCCAAGATCGTGCCAAATCCCATGACCGCCAAGTATGCGCGTAAGGACATATTAGTACACGAACGTTATCAAAGTTATTGTTCTTCGACAAGGGTGCCGCGAACCTCGACCACAAGCTCGGTAAGCTCGATCATTGATGCCGATTTCATGGCTTTAATCAGCGGTTCTTTTAACGAAAGCAGCTCTTCTTTGGCCGGGGCCGAGGTGGCGACGGCGTGAAGCCGGCCATGCCCCACGCTAACGAGCCGCGTCCGCGCGGCAAGCGCCGGGGCGGTCGCGGCGATAAATGCCGTCCCCGCTTCAAGCGCCAAAGCAATCCCCGCCTGGGTATTGATCAGGCGTTTGGAGAGCATGGGCAGGTAATTTCCTAATGGAGAGAAAGACATGCGAGCTTTTAGCTGTTAGCTTTTAGCTGTTAGGACGTTCCTAAAACCTAAAAGCTAAAACCTAAAAGCTAAAGTATTCTAAACTCGCAGATATCCTTGAAATCGCAATATTTGCATTTATGCAAGTTGGGATCGGCGGCAAAATCGCTTTTACGGATCTCGCCAATCGTACGCGAAACGTATTCGCGAATTTTATCGAGATCCTTGTCGGTTCCCAAAAATTCAACCGTCGTGCCATTGTCCAAATACACGAACGTAAGCGCTGACGGCTTCTTGCCCAGCACTTCAAGACAGGCGACCTGATAGATGAGGAGTTGCTGCTTTTCTTCAAACCCGATGTCGTCCTCGCTCTTCGGCGTGCCGGTCTTATAATCAACGATCCG